>CAVRMZ010000001.1:0-73162 GCA_963722445.1 uncultured Bacilli bacterium
AAGAGCTCGATGAGGAAAAAGAAGGCTATGAAAAGGCCGGCCGGGCCGAATCCGTCAAAGAATTGGTCGCCCAAAAAGCCGCCCTCAAGAAATTCATCCCCGTCCTCATGAGCGAAGAAGACATCAAAAAGATCATCGCGACTTTGCCCGATAAGTCCGTTCCCGCCGTCATGAAGCATTTCAAAACGAACTTCGCCGGCAAGGCGGACCTGTCCCTTGTCAGCAAGATAGCGCGGGGTCTATAATAACCCCGCCTCTTTTTAGGGGAATGGTTCAGTGGTAGAACAGAGGTCTCCAAAACCTTTGACGAGGGTTCAATTCCTTCTTCCCCTGCCATCTGAAAAAACGCACTTGGTGCAACGGCATCAGGTGTTTTTTTTATTTCAGACTGCGCGATGTTGCCTCGAATGGCTCGGTTTTGAAGGCTTTCCATTAGTAGGAAACCATCAAAAAAGCTTGGCTTTCATTTAAAGCAATGGATTTTGCCGCGAGCCATTTTGGCTTCCAGCTGAAGAGAGTTCGGCTTCCTTCGATCCGATAGAAATGGGCCCAGTTGGGGCCGATCTGAAGGGGAAGAAACGACAGTTTTCCTTGGCCGGATGCTAGAAACCGCTTATCGGGCCGTTTAATTCCGCGGTAGGGAATCCGCTCACCGCGCCTTTTCGCTGCCCGGAGGGGATTTCGCCTTTCGGGAAGGAATGATGATAAAATAATCATATTGAATCGACCTTTCGAAACTTAGGAGAAGAAAACGTCTTAGCGGCAGCCTTTAGGGCGCAAAAAGAGGGCTAATCGTTGACGCTTCCCTTCGTCGCCCGAACTCGCCAAAGAAAGGCGAGACGGCCCCTTAGGGGGCCTCGAGGTTTCATTATGAAAATCGGATATGCTTGTTTGGCGATTGGAGTGGAGGGGACCTCGTTTTCGACCTGTCAGCTAAAGAATCTCACCGAACCCCGCCTCCAAGAAGCGATCGTTCACAATCTGCGATCGCTGGAGAACCTCCTCGATTACAATCTCGCGAACCATCTTTTGCTCTTCCGCCTCAGTTCGGATCTCATCCCTTTCGGCTCAAGCCCGGTCAATACCCTCCCGTGGTGGGATCTTTATCGCGAAACGTGGGAGCGGCTAGCCGCGAAGATCCGCGATTCTAAGATGCGGGTGTCGATGCATCCGGGGCAATACACCGTGCTTAATTCTCCCGATCCCGAGGTAGTGAGACATGCTCAAGCGGACCTGCGTTACCATGAGCGGGTCTTGGACTGCCTCCATACCACCGCCTCGAGCAAAATCGTTCTCCATGTCGGCGGGGTCTACGGCGCCAAAACCGAGGCCTTGGAGCGTTTCCTTCGCGCCTACCAAGAGACGGATCCTAAGGTCCGACAGCGTCTTGTCTTGGAGAACGACGACCGCTCTTATGACATATCCGAGGTCTTGACCTTAGGAAAGAAGCTAGGCGCCCCCGTCGTTTTCGACAACCTCCATCATTTGCTCCATCCATCCCCTATCCTCCATTCCGACGCGGAATGGATCGCTTTGGCCTCGACGACCTGGAAAAAAGAAGACGGGACCCAGATAATCCATTATTCGCAACCCGATCCCTCCAAGCGGAGAGGGGCCCATTCCCAAAGCGTCGCCCTCGATCCTTTCTTGGCGTTCGTGGCGGGGTTAAAGCGAAGCGACATTGACATCATGTTGGAGGTCAAAGACAAGAACCTCTCAGCCCTGAAATGCCTTAATGCCTTATCTCCCGCCAAGGACATCGTGGCTCTCGAGAAGGAATGGGGCCGCTACAAATACGCCGTCTTGGCGCATTCGGCCTCGTCCTATGGCAAGATTCGGGAACTCTTGAAAGACAAGGCCGCCTATCCCGTCTTGGCCTTCTATCGCCTTGTGGAAACCGCCTTGGCTTCTCCCGTCCTTCTTAGCGGTGGGGTCAACGCCGCCGCTCATGTCTGGGGCTATTTCAAAAAAGAGGCGACCCCTCAGGAGAGGGAGGCCTTCGCTAAAAAGCTCGAGGCCTACGCGAAAGGCCAAGGATCCCTCTCCGCCGTCAAAAATCTGTTGCGGGCGTTGAGCCAGCGCTACGGGGAGCGATACCTGCTCTCCTCGCTCTATTTCGATCTCTAGGCGGGACGTTTCCAAGGCTTGAAAGGGCTTACCCTTTCGTTTTTGCTTTCCCAAGGCGGCTTCGGGGTTGCAACTTGCTCTAGAGATGCTAGAATACCTCTCGAAAAGTTTGACAAATCATACTTTTCATACCTGTTAATGGAAAAACCGAAAAAGCAAGAAAACCGAAAATACACTTGGACCGTCAAAGTGGGCTCCAAAGGGCAATTCGTCATCCCCAAGGAAGCTCGCGAGGTCTTTGGGATCACGCCTGGCATGAGTCTTCTTATCTTGGCGGATAAAACGCGAGGCATGGTTATTCCGTTGCCGGAAATGGTAGAGGAGTTGTCGAAGAAAGTCTTTGAGAAGGACAAAAAATGAAAATCCTGGAAATCAACAATCTTTGCAAAAAGTATCCGATGTTTGAGCTCTCGAACGTGTCGTTTTCGCTTGAGGCCGGCCGCATCATGGGCTTTATTGGCCGGAACGGCGCTGGCAAGACCACGACCTTAAAGTGCATCTACAACCTCGTGACGCCCACAAGCGGCGAGATCCTTTACGAAGGCCATCCGATTCTTGAGGATGAGGCCTTATTCAAATCGGAGATCGGCCTTCTTTTTGGCGAAGTCGAATATTATCCCAATAAACGCGTCAAGGCCATGACGGACGTCACCAAGCGCTTCTACAAAAACTGGGACGAGACTCTTTATCGGAAATACCTTACGGATTTCGGCCTAGACGAAAACAAACGGATCAAGGAGCTTTCGAGCGGCATGAAGGTCAAATATGGCTTGGCCTTGGCTTTGTCCCATGGCGCGAAGGTCTTGCTGCTCGATGAGCCAACCTCCGGCCTTGATCCCGTGTCCCGCGATGAATTGCTCGATATTTTCTTGAAGATCGTCGGGGACAAGGAGCATGCGATCCTTTTCTCGACCCACGTCATTTCCGACCTTGAGAAATGCGCGGATGACATCACCTACATCCAAAAAGGCAAAATCCTCGTTTCGGAGACGGTTGCGGCTTTCGAGAAAGCCTATCTCCATTACGAAGGCGACTCCTCGGCTTTGACGGCCGAATTGAGATTGAGATTCATCCACATTCGCGAACATAACGATAAGTTCGAAGCGGTCGGGGAAGCCTCCAGCGTCGTGGAGGTGCCAGGCGCCTCCGTGCGCCAGGCAACGCTTGAAGAGATCATGATTGCCTTAGAGAGGGGGAACTGACGATGAAAAACCTGCTTTACAAAGAGTTGCGGCTTTGCCTCAACCCCCAAGTCATTATTTTCGCTTGCTTTTCGCTTTTTATTTTGATTCCCAATTGGCCTTCGGGCGTGGCCTTCGTCTACATTCTGAGCGGCTTAGCAACGGTCTTCCCCCGCGGTTTGGCCGATAAAGACATCATGTATTCGGCGATGCTTCCGATTCGTAAAGGCGACGTCGTCAAAGGCAAGACCCTTCTTATCGTCGCGATTGAGGTTTTCTCGATTCTCATTTCCATTCCAGCTGCGGTGGTGAAGGCCTTGATCATCGATCCGGCCCTCATTTCCTCCGCTTCTGAAGGCACCGGTGATGCGAGCGATGCTTCCTACATCGCCGCCGTGAGCCCCAATATGGTGACCTATGGCACCGTTCTCATGTGCTTTGGGGTTTACGCCTTGATCCTCATCCCGTGGTATTACAAGAATCCGACCAAGATCAACTGGCCTCAAATCGTTTCGATGCTGGCGGCCACCTTCGTCATCCTCGTGGGCGTAGTGGTCCAGGCCTTCGTTCCGGCCCTTCACGAAAGCTCAGGCTTTTGGATTCAATTGGCTTATCTCTTCGCTGGCCTCCTCGTTTTTGTTTTTTGCACGTATCTTGGGGAGCGGTTGGGGGAAAAGCATTTCGCCAAGGTCGACTTGTAAGGCTATACCGGTAAAAATCCGTAGCGATAAAAGAAAAGGCCGATTATCGGCCTTTTTTCTTTGAAAAAGCCTTTCTTTTTCAAGAATATCGGTATTAATTTATTGACTTATTTACTTTTGGAGGGAACATGCTTATGATTACTTTCGGTAAAACAATACCGAATAAGGAGAACAGACATGAAATCATTCAGCAAAAACCAACTGCAGCGGTATCCGATATACCTGAAGTTTTTCAAGCAATTAGCGGAGCAGGGCGTGGAGAGCATCTCTTCCCCCAAGATCGCGAAGGAACTCGGTTACAGCGAGGAGCAGATCCGCAAGGACCTCCAAGCCGTTTCCGATGAAGCGGGCCGCCCCAAGAAAGGTCGCGACCTCCATAAGCTTATCGAAACGCTCGAAAGTTTCTTGGGGTATCGCGATTCCACGACCGCGGTGCTCATCGGCGCCGGCCACTTGGGCGGAGCCCTGCTCAATTATCCGAACTTCGACGAGATGGGCTTGTCCATCATCGCCGGCTTTGACGTCGATCCCGTGAAAATCGGGACCAAGGTCGGAGGAAAGGAAATCTTCGCTCTTGAGAAACTGCCGAATCTTTTGCCGAGATTGAGCGCTCATATCGTCATTGTCTGCGTTCCGGCCTCAAGCGCCCAGGAAGTGGTGGATGCGGCCGTGAATAGCGGCGCTTTGGCCATTTGGAACTTCGCTCCGACCCATATCAACGTTCCGAGCGGCATCGTGATCGAAAACGTCAATTTAGCCAGTTCTCTTGCCGTCTTGTCGAATCGTCTCAACCAGCAGCTCTCCAAGGAGGAAAAATAATGTCCGAGCCCAAAAAGGCCGTCAAAGTCGAAGCCGCCCCTAATTTAGAAGCCGCTCCGACCCCAGCCCAACTGGAGGTCAATGGTTTGGTCGACAAAGGCCTCAAGGCCCTTGCGGATTTCGCTTCTTTTGATCAGGATAAAATCGATTATATCGTCGCCAAAATGTCCGTGGCTGGCTTAGACCACCATGGCGATTTGGCCCGCAAGGCCATCGAAGAGACCAAGCGCGGCGTCTTTGAAGACAAAGCCACCAAGAACCTCTTCGCCTGCGAATACGTCGTCAACAATATGCGCCACCTCAAAACTGTTGGCGTCATCGATGAGGATCCGGTCTCCGGCCTCACCAAGATCGCTGAACCCGTCGGCGTGATCGCCGGGCTCACCCCGGTCACCAACCCGACTTCGACCGTCATTTTCAAATCCCTGATTTCGCTGAAGACCCGCAACCCGATCATTTTCGCTTTCCACCCGAAGGCGCAGGAATGCTCGAAGGCCGCGGCCATGGTGATGCGGGATGCGGCGGTGGCGGCGGGAGCGCCCGCCAATTGCATCCAATGGATCGAGCATCCTTCGATGGAAGCGACCACCGCTTTGATGAATCATCCCGGCGTCGCCACGATTTTGGCGGCACCGGCGGAAACGCGATGGTCAAAGCCGCCTACAGCTGTGGCAAGCCAGCCTTGGGGGTCGGTGCCGGCAACGTTCCGTGCTATATCAACGAATCCTGCGATCAGGACGAGACGGTCAATGACGTCGTTTTATCCAAAAGCTTTGATAACGGCATGATTTGCGCTTCTGAATCCGCCATTTTCATCGACGCTTCGATTTACGACGCCATGGTTGAGAAATTCAAGCGTTTCAAGGTCTATTTCGCCTCGATAGAGGAGAAAAAGAAACTCGAGAAGTTCCTCTTTGGGGTCGTAAGCGGGGAGAAAGGCGTCGAAAACGGCCGCCTCAACGCCGATGTCGCCGGCATGTCCGCTTCCTGGATCGCCGAGAAGTCCGGCTTTAAAGTCCCAATCGGCACGTCCATTATCGCCGTCGCCTTAAAGACCGTGGGGCCTCAAGAGCCATTGAGCCGCGAGAAACTGTCGCCGGTTTTAGGCGTTTACAAAGTCAAAGACTATGTCGAAGGCTTCGCTCTTGCTGAAGCCATGCTGGAATTCGGCGGGCTGGGCCATTCGGCGGCCATCCATTGCAAAGAGCAGGCGATGGCGGATGCCTTTGGCGACAAAGTCAAGGCGATCCGGGTCATCTGGAATTCGCCATCGACCTTCGGGGGCTTAGGCAACGTCTATAACTCGTTTCTGCCCTCGCTCACGCTTGGCTGCGGTTCTTATGGCCACAACTCCGTCGCCGGCAACACCTCGGCCGTCAATCTCTTGAACATCAAGGAAGTCGGCAAAAGGAGAAATACCATGCAATGGTTCAAGGTCCCGCAGAAAATCTATTTCGAACGCAACAGCATTCAATACCTCCGCTCCTGCAAGGATGTCGGCAAAGTCTTCATCGTGACCGACCACGCGATGGTGGAACTCGGTTTCCTCAATAAAATCATCGATGAGCTCAATTTGCGGCGGAATCCCGTCACCTATCAGCTCTTCGCGGAAGTGGAGCCGGATCCGGACATCACGACCGTCCGCAAGGGCGTCGAGATCATGGCTCAGTTTAAGCCCGACACCATCATCGCGTTAGGCGGAGGCTCCTCGATGGACGCCGCCAAGGCCATGTGGATCTTCTATGAGCACCCCGAAGTGAATTTCGACGATCTGAAGCAAAAGTTCATGGATATAAGGAAACGGGCTTTCAAGTATCCGGAACTCGGCCGCAAGAGCAAGCTTATCTGCATCCCGACCACCTCGGGCACCGGGAGCGAGGTTTCGCCTTTCGCCGTCATCTCCGACAAAGCCGAAGGCAAGAAGTATCCTTTGACGGATTACTCCCTTACCCCCTCGATCGCCATCGTCGATCCGGAGTTCACGACCAATCTCCCCGCCAAATCGACCGCGGAGACCGGCATGGATGTCTTGACGCACGCCATCGAGGCTTATACCTCCGTCATGGCAAGCGATTACACCGATGGGCTGGCCTTAGAAGCCATCAAACTTGTTTATGCCTATTTGCCTCGCGCCGTCAAAGATGGGAAAAACGATCTCATCGCCCGCGAGAAAATGCATAACGCCGCCACGATCGCCGGCATGGCCTTTGCCAATGCCTTCTTGGGGCTGACTCATTCATTGGCCCACAAGATCGGGGGCGAATACCATCTCATTCATGGAAGAACCTGCGCCATCTTGCTTCCGCACGTCATCCGCTATAACGGCACGGTCCCGACCAAGCTCGCCCTCTGGCCGAAGTATGAGGAGTACCAGTGCGACAAGAAGTACCAGGAGATCTGCAAGATGCTCGATTTGCCAGCCAAGACGCCTGAGGAGGGGACAAAGACTCTTGCCGCGGCTGTCATGGCGTTAGGGAAGGAAGTCGGAATCGACATGAATTTCCAGTCGCTCGTCCCTGATGAAAAACTCTGGGAGAGCAATCTCGAGAAGATCGCCTACCTCGCTTACGAAGACCAGTGCACGCCGGCCAATCCGCGCTTGCCCCTCATTCCGGAGATGGAGGAGATCATGCGTGAGGCCTACAAAGGGAATTAGTATGGTTTCAGTAGCAATTTGCGTCGGGTCCTCTTGCCACCTCAAGGGGTCCCATGACCTGATCGATGCGATGCGGAATGAGGTGAAAAAGCGGGGGCTTGAGGCTAAGATTGAGCTCAAAGCCGCCTTTTGCCTTGGCAAATGCGGGTATGACGGCGTCACCATCAAGGTGGGCGCGAAGATCATCACCGGCGTGACCGTAGAACGTCTTCCCGCGATTTTCGACCGCGAAATCGCCCCGCTGGCGAAATGAGGCATTTTCGCGGATAATCTTCTTAAGGAGGGCACCTTATGAGCACCGCCTTGACGAGCAAAGAGAACGATTGCCGCTCTTGTTATAAATGCATTCGGAACTGTCCGACCAAGTCCATTTCCTTTCAGAATGGGCAAGCGTCGATCATCCCTGACGAATGCGTCATGTGCGGGACCTGCTTTTTGGTATGCCCTCAGTCTTGCAAGGTCATCCGGGACGATTTGGCGGTCGCTCAGAAACTGATCGCGGATCATCAAGACGTCATCGCCTCGGTGGCGCCAAGCTTTTTGGCTTCGTTTCCCGGCGTTTCTTTCGAGACGATGAAAGCCGCGCTTCTTAACCTTGGGTTCCAGGACGCCGAGGAAACCGCGGTGGGGGCGACGATCGTCAAAAAGGAATATGACGCGCTTTGCGACGACGGGAAGCATGACATCATCATTTCGACCTGCTGCCATTCCATCAACCTTTTGATTGAAAAACATTATCCGGACGCGGCTAAATACCTCGCTCCGGTTCTGTCTCCGATGCTGGCCCATGGCCTCGATCTCAAGCGGCGGCATCCTTCGGCCAAGGTGGTTTTCTTGGGGCCCTGCATCAGCAAGAAAAACGAAATCGAGATGTATCCGGGGTCCGTCGACTGCGTTTTGACCTTCCTTGAGCTTGAGCGGTGGCTCGCCAAGGCGCAAATAACGATAGCCCCAGATCCTAATCCAAAGAAGGTCGTGGCGTCCTTGGCGCGCCTGTTCCCGATCGAAGGCGGGATCCTCGCGACGATGAAGCGGGACAACCCGCGCTTTACCTATATGGCCGTCACGGGGATGGAAGCCTCCATCGCCGCCCTCAAAGACATCCTTTCGGGCAAAGTCCATCAGGCTTTCATCGAGATGTCCTCTTGCCAGGGAAGCTGCATCAATGGGCCTGCCATCGATCCTGCAGCCCGAGCCGTCGTCAGTAGTTATTTAGCGGTTTCCCATAGCGCAGGCAAGGAAGACTTCGCCGTGGCCGCTTACGCTTCGGAGGAATTGAAGAAGAGAATGCCGGCTTTCAAGAAAGAAGAGATAAGGCCTTCCGAAGAGGAAATCACCGCGGTCTTGCGGAAGATTGGCAAGACAAGTCCCAAGGATGAGCTCAATTGCTCCTCCTGCGGCTATCCGACCTGCCGGGATAAGGCCATCGCGGTCCTTCGCGGCAAAGCGTCGTTGGAGATGTGTTTGCCCTTCCTCATGCAGAAAGCCCAGTCTTTCTCAAATTCCATCGTAGATACCTCTGATAACGCCATCCTGGCGCTAAACGAAGACTTGGTGGTGCAACTAGCCAATCCGGCGATGGGGGTGCTTTTAGGCAAGGATTCGAAGGATCTCGTCGGCAAACCCGTCTCAGCTTTTTTAGAGCCGGATTTATTCGCGGCGGCTTTGGCGGGCACCGCCGTCCGCGAAAGAAAGATCTACTTGGCCCCTTATGGGAAATACCTCGATGCGACGGTCTCGTACAATCCGCAGTTCCATATCATCATCGGGGTCTATCGCGATGTCACTAGCGAAGAGAAGAAACGGCAGAAAGATCAGGAGATCGCTTCGAAAGCCGCAAAGATCACGACGGAAGTCATCGACAAGAACATGCGCGCGGTCCAGGAAATCGCCTCTTTATTAGGCGAATCGACGGCCGAAACCAAAGTCGCCCTCTCCCAACTCAAGGACGTTTTGGCCAAAAGCGACAAAGAGGATGGCAAATGAGCGAAGAGACGGAACTTGAGACCGGCTTTCTCTCGCTTAGCAAAGCCGGAGAAGAGCTCTGCGGAGACCACGCCGAGGAAATCAAGAGCGAAAGCGGGACCACCTTCGTTTTGGCGGATGGGCTGGGAAGCGGGGTCCAGGCCAGCATTTTGAGCACCCTCACCTCCGCGATGCTCTCGACGATGATCGAAGGGGGGCTTTCCCTTTCCGATGCCGTCAGCAGCGTCATCAAGACCCTTCCCATCGCCAAAAACCGCGGGAACGTGGCTTATAGCACCTTCACGATCGTGAAGGTTCTGCCAGATTTTTCGGCGGTTATCTATAACTACGACAATCCCGAACCGATCTTCCTTCACCAAGGCAAGGACAAGGCCCTGCGGTGGGAGGGCAAGGAAATCGAAGGGAAAAAGATCCAGGTCGCGGAAACGTATCTGGAAGAAAACGACGTGCTGATCCTCGTGACCGACGGGGCGGTCTATGCGGGGGTGGGGGAGACCCTCAATTTCGGGTGGACGCGGAAAGAGATCGTCACTTATATGGAAGCGCTCTACGATCCTTCGATCTCGAGCAAGGATCTGGCGACGTTGCTCGTCGACCATTGCGATCTTCTCTATAACCGCAAGCCGGGGGACGACACCTCGGCGGCGGTATTGCGGCGCCGCAACAAGAAAGCCGTCAATCTGATGGTGGGTCCGGCGACGAACCCCCTGGACGACCGCAAGATGATGTCCTTGTTCTTCTCGAAAGAAGGCGAACACATCGTCTGCGGCGGCACTTCCGCGAAGGTCGCTTCCTCCTATCTTCGCGAGAAAGTGCTTACTTCGCTTGACTATGTCAACCCCGAAGTCCCGCCGACGAGTACGATTGAAGGCGTCGATCTTGTGACCGAGGGCGTCATCACCCTCAATAGACTCGTGGAACTCGCGCGGGATCACTTAGGGCCGAATAAAGCCTATTTCGATTGGTCGTTTCGGCAGGATGGCGCCTCCTTGCTGGCCAAAGCCCTTTTCGAGGATGCGACCGATATTTCGTTCTTCGTCGGCTGCGCGGTTAACCCCGCTCATCAAGACCCGCGCTATCATATAAACATCTCGACGAAGATGCAGCTCGTCGAAGAATTGGCCGTTTCCCTCAAGAAAATGGGGAAACGAATCAAAGTCGCTTATTTCTAGAGGAAGGAAACCACAGCCCATGCCCAAATTTGACACACAAGTTCAAGAACTCAAGTATCGGGTCCTCAAGGAAGTAGCCAAAAGCTACTACCAGGGCACTCTTTTGGAAGATATGCCGAATATTCCAAAACTTATCTCCCCAGGGCCGAAGCCCACGATGCGCTGCTGCATCTATAAAGAAAGAGCCATCGCGGCCGACCGAGTGACCCTTGCCATGGGCGGCGATAAGAAAAATCCCAATATCCTCGAGGTCATCGAATCGGCTTGCGACCAATGCCCGATCGGGGGAGTGACCGTCACGGCCGCCTGCCGGGGCTGCTTGGCCCATCGGTGCCAGCAAGCCTGTCACCGCAGCGCCATTTCTTTCGATGAGCATCTTCACGCCCAGATCGACAAGAGCAAGTGCGTCAACTGCGGGCAATGCCTTAAAGCCTGCCCCTTCGGCGCCATCATTAACTATAAAAGGCCCTGCGAGAACGCCTGCAAGGTCCACGCCATTTCGGAACGAGAAGATGGCATCTCGAAGATCGACGAGAGCAAGTGCACCCGTTGCGGGGCGTGCTCCTTTGCCTGCCCCTTCGGCGCCATCATGGACAAGAGCTATATCCTTAAATGCATCGATATCACGAGGGATAACGAGAAAGGCAAATGCAACGCCTACATGATCGTGGCCCCCTCGATCTCCTCGCAATTCCATTACGCCAAACTTGGCCAAGTCATCAGCGGCATCAAAGCCTTAGGCTTCCATTCCGTCGTCGAAGCGGCTTTGGGGGCCGATATGGTGGCCTATGCCGAAGCGAAGGAATTGTCGGATAAAAAGCTTTTGACGTCTTCGTGCTGCACCGCCTTCAAGAAATACATCGAGATCGCCTTCCCGGATTTGAAAGGCCATATCTCAACGAGCCTTTCCCCGATGGCGACCATCGCCAAATATCTCAAAAAGGTCGATCCGACCTGCGAAACCGTCTTTGTCGGGCCCTGCATCGCCAAGAAGATGGAAATGAGCGAGGAAGCTTCGAAGCCCTATATCGATTGCGTGATCACCTTCGAGGAACTTCAGGCTTTGATCGATGCCAAAGGGATCGACTTGGCGGCCTTGCCGGAGAAGCCGCTTGACAACGCCTCCTATTTCGGACGTATTTTCGCCCGCTGCGGCGGTCTTTCGGAAGCGGTCCAAGAAGCGATAAAAGAGCAGAAATCCTCCTTTGAAGTCAAAGGGACCTACGTTTCGGGCCTTGATAACTGCAAGGTCGCCTTAACCGCAATTGAAGGAGAGAAGCCAGCGTTCAATTTCGTGGAAGGCATGGCCTGCGTCGGCGGCTGCATCGGCGGGCCGTCTTGCCTCACCCACGAGGTGAGGGATGCCTCCTCGGTCGATACCTATGGCAAGGAATCCCGCGAGAAAACGATCGCGGGGGCGATCGATGGCATCCTGGCGTTGCCTGAGAAATAACGCGAAAGCAAAAAAAGAAAGCGGGTTGCGGCCCGTTTTCTAATCGCAGAAGGAATAACAGGCGATGGAGACGGCGTTATCAAGGTTTAAAGAATCGACCTTTGAGCTTTGGGGGATGAGAAGCGGGGTTCCGATGGCTAAGAAAGAATCCGGAAGGCCAGTCGCTTCGTTTCCGAAAATAAGGGAATACGGTTTTTCTTTCTTGGCGTCCGAAAGCAGGACTTTGGCCTTGAGCATGAAAGGAAAGTAGTGGCGTTCGCCCATTTCCTTTTGGTAGTCTTCAAAAGAGCCGTAGCAATGGAAAGGGACGGAGAAGACCGCTCCCATCGAGCTTCGCACCGTCTTGGGATCGAAAGCATCCGCGGCGGGGGTGACAATGGCCAATCCTCCAAGGTTAAAAGCGGCGCAGGTTCGCATGATCGTGCCTAAATTGCCCATGTTGCTGGGATGCACTAAAACCACGTGGTTGCTTTTTCTGTCGAGAGGGGAGGAAAACTTCGCGAATTCCCCAATCACCATGACATTGTCTTTATCCGATAAGAGAAAGATCTTCTCGTTGTTCTCGACAACGGGAATGGCCAGAGTCTTTGCAAGAGCAACGATTTTCTCATACGTTTCGTCTCGGCGTTGCTTGCTTGAGATATAAACCTTGCGGGCTTGTTCGCCTTTCCGCAAAAGGAGCTCGAAGGTCAGTGTCGTTCCTAAGGTGTAGGAGAGCAAAGAGGCCTTGTCGTATTTTGTCATAGCTAAATTATAAAACAAACGGGATGAGAAGTGGGAAACGCGTCTATACGAGAGGTGGAGGAACTATGGATCAGGAACCCGTGCGTCTATCCCGTCTCTCGAAAGCCCTCGAGAAAACCGTGGGAGTGGATTTCGGAGCGGATGTCTTTGTCTACCTCAGCGAAGAGGATCTCCGCCATATGAGCGAGCTTTGGGCGTCTTCCTATCTTCTTAAGATCGAGGAAGCTTCCAAGATCATTCGCTCGCCGCTATATGCCGCTTATGACGGGAAAAGCCATAAACTCTATCTGATTAAGGAATACGTAACCGCGGAGGGGTTTAAGAAAGTCGCTCTCGAGATTGCGAAAGAAGGCCAGTGGCATCTCAAAAAAATCTATGGTCTCACGCCCGAAAAAGCGAAGGAACTAGGCGCTTTAGCTCAGATCCTTCCCGTAATGAAGTGACAATCCTCGATATCATGGTATAAATGGGTCAATGGAAGACTATTCCCAAACCCTTTTGACGCAGCGCCTCCTCCTCCGTCCCTACGAAGATGGGGATGCTTTGCCGATGTTCAAGAACTGGGCCGCGGATCCGGAGGTGACGAAATATCTTACTTGGCTGCCTTATGCGTCTATGGACAAAGTCGAGGCTTGGATCCGCTACAAGCTCATCTATCAAGACGCGCCAAGGCATTATGGGTGGATTATCTCCTTGGATGGGGAGGCTATCGGAACCATCGATTTGGTGGATGAATTCACCGATGGAGGCTTTGAGATTGGCTACTGCTTGGGCCAAAAATACTGGAAACGGGGCTATATGAGCGAGGCCTTCCATGAAGTCTTGAATTTCATGTTTTCCCGCGCGGGCTATTCCTTTGCCATCATGCGCGCGGAAAAAGAGAATTTGGCAAGCGTGAAGATCATTGAGAAAGAGGGTTTCACCTTCCTTTTCTTCACCGACCAGGCGCTCGCTCAAAAGAAAAGGAACGCTCATTTGGCGGTGTATCGCCTCGACAAAGCCGATTTCGTTTATTGAACGAGGGGCTTCTTGGGGAAGTATTTGCCAGCCATGAGATTGTTGAAGAAAAGCAGCAAATACGAGACAGAAACGAACAATCCGAGCATCGCAAAGGAACTGAAGACCACGCCGTTCCAGCCGCCGTTCCCCGCGAACCAGCTTGGGACGGAGGCATTGCTTGCGAATTCCGAAGTGTCGAAAATCGGGCAGGTGATGGTGGCATCGCCGCTGATGGAGTGCCGCGTCAGCTGAAACAAAAAGAACAAAACCGGATAAATAAGCCAATAAAGAACCGTCACCCATTTGACGGTGCCCTTTTCACCAAACAAGATCCAGTCGGAAATGAAAAGCAACGGGAAGACGATATGAGCGAAAACGATGGCGGTAACGGCATGAGACGGGAAATAGGCGCCTCCGACAAGGGCCACGGAGGAAGGGTAGGCAAATAAATCCGTGGCTTCAAGGGCCACGGATGCGAGGCTTAAGGGGCTCCAGACGCCGGGCGCTAAGCCATTAGCGCCTTTAGAAAGGCCAATCCCATTGGCGATGATCTCCGCCGTCAGGATAGCGGCGGCGAAAAGCGTGATTTCGGTGTCGAAGTAGAGAACGCTCTCAAAATAGTTTCCGTTCTCTTCTTCGTCAAGAACAAGAAATACCAAGGCCGCCACAGCGAAACCTAAAAGGATAATTCGGTAAATAAAGGCGAAAATGCGGTTACGAATTGCCATATGCTGTATTTTCCCTCTTTTAATTGGCTTTTCAAGATAAGAAAATTAACCTCATGGAACTCCTAGAAACCTTAAAAGACGATCAATACCCCTTCCAGGGGATTGAGCATGTGCGATTTGTCAGCCGCGCCATCGTCATCGCCGACAATGGTTTGGCGGCCGTTCACCACCTCATCCGGGATGATGCTTTCGGGAAGTTTGACTATTATGAAACCCCAGGAGGCGGCGTCGGTAACGACGAGTCCCCCGAGCATGCGGTCATTCGGGAATGCCGTGAGGAAATCGGCTATGTCGTCAAAGTCATCAAACCGCTTGGGGAGATCGATGATTTCTATAATCTTCTCAAGCGGGAGAATCGTAACTTCTATTATCTTTGCCATCGGACCGGGCCCTTTTTGGGCACGGAATTCGTGAGCAAAGGGGATTCTTTCATCAAGGAGACCCTTTACCTCCCGATCGAAGACGTCATCGCCCTTTACAAGGCCACCTCAGACAGCAAACTCCCGCTTCTCGTCAAAAGACGGGAACTCCCCATTTGGAGTCGGGCTCTTGAGCTCGGGATAAAATGACTTGCTCTCAAGGCCAAGACTGCCTAAACTAATACCCGCTGGCGGAATTGGTGAAGCGGTTTAACACAACCGGCTGTGAACCGGCCATGCATGGGTTCGAATCCCATACTCCGCCCCATAAGCAAAATTGCCCCTTCAAAGGGGCTTTTTTAGTCCTTTGACCCAATAAGGAAAAAGGCCTGGAATGTCCTTTGCAGCGATGGGAATCAATAGGCGATCGTCTCTTTTATCGGGGTGTTCTTTATCTTGTGGCGGCAATAGCCTAAGGCGCTTTCGTAACATATCGCGAACAGCAAGGCGCTGAGCAAAAGCCCTTTCCAGGAAAAGACGAAAGAAAGCCGATAGGAATTCGCGAAGAAACTAAGCATGGCTTTCATGAGCAGGTATTGATAGACGGTTCCGATCCCAAAGCCGATCAAGGCGATGAGACGGTAACCGCCATAAACCGCTTGCGAGCATTCTTTGTCGCGATAGCCATAGGCCTTGAGAAGCCCGAGATAGGGGGCGTTGGCGTTATAGACGAAGCGAAAAGCCAAAAAGAGAACGGTGGTTCCGAGAAGCAAACCGATAAGGAACATCATCCAGAAGAACAAAGGCGAGGTTCCGACCTGATCCATCGAGAAGGACATTTGGACGGTAGCCCCATAGCAAAGGGCGGCAAACCCCACGAAGACAACGAGGAGAACATGATTGCGGAGGATCGTTTTCCTAAGGCCTTTTAGAAAAGGCAAGTCCCCCTTCGCTTTTCGCACTTTGCCGTTCTTGGCGCTTTTTTGGATCATCCTGAGCGCGGTTTTCCGCAGTTTCAGCCGGGCCATGAGATAAGCGAAAGCCGCGAAAAATAAAGAAGGGGTGAGGACTAAAAACAGAAATACGAGAAAATTGAACCGGAAGGCGATATCCGGAAGCGTATGGTCGGCGTTCATCGTGGCGTAAAAAAGCGGAATGAAAGCCAAAGCGGAAAGATAGCCGACCGCAGTTCCGATAAGGCAATTCAGGCCGAATTTGCAAAAAGGGAGCGATATCTCGTGATTCGTATATCCTAAGGCTTTTAAAATCCCCATGTTCGCTTCGTTTTCGGAAATGTAGCGTTCCACCGAAAAGAAAAGAAGGAGAACCGCGAAGACGCCTAAGACCCCTCCGGAAACGGCGACGGTGGTTTTGCTCATGGCGATTTGGCCATTAAAAAGCGCGATTTGCTTCGCCTCGCTCAAAGTGCCATCCAATTCATGGATGTCGAGGCTATACGAGATGAAAAGGGTGCTGATGAAGACCGCGCAGAAGCAAATGATGTCAACCCCACAGGATTTCAAAACGCTTTTGAGAGTGAGCATAAAGCCTCCTACCAGGCGATTGCGTCGACGGAAAGCGGGACGTTGGCCTCTTCTTTGACGAGGCTGCCGCTATTGACGAAGAGTATTTTCGAGGCGAGGCGGGCGATGTTGGCGTTGTGGGTCACCATCACGATCGTGTATTTTTCTTGGCGTTGCAGCGAGATGAGATAACGCAAAATGGAGCGGCCTGTGGCCTCATCGAGCGCTCCCGTGGGCTCGTCGCAGAATAGATAGCGGGGCTTTTTGGCAAGGGCCCGCGCAATCGAGACTCTTTGCTGCTCTCCGCCTGAAAGCTGACTCGGGAGTTTCTTTTCTTTTCCCGTAAGGCCGACCGCCGCAATAAGAGAGCTTACGTTTTTGTTGTTGGCCAGATTGGCGCCCATTTGGATGTTGGCTTCGACGGTTAAGGCCGGCATGAGATAATAGGCTTGAAAGATATAAGCCGTTTCCGCTCGGCGGAAGGCGGTTAGATGCTTATCGTCGAGTTTGGTGATATCGGTTTGATCGTAATTGATAAAGCCGCTGTCGACCCGGTCGAGGCCTGAGAGGCAATTGAGCAGCGTGGACTTGCCCGATCCGGAAGGCCCCAAAATGGCGACAAAGGCGCCCTCTTCGATGGTCAAAGAAATGTGATTGAGCGCGATTAACGGTTTCTCGCCATTAGCGTAGGTTTTGACGATGTCGGTTACTTTAAGCATGTTTGCTGTTCCTTGTATTCTTTGAGAAGACCCCTAAAGGCATCATCGAGAAGCTGACTGATTTCCTCGGGTTTGAATCTCATGTAGCGCGTCGCGATCATCGTGGCGATGCCATGGGTGAAAATCCACATTTCGAAGTGGAACTTTTTGGCTCTTTTCGGATCAAGGCCGGTCCGCTTGCCGATTTCCGCAATGATGTAGTCCTCGTTGTCATCGACTTTGTCGGCATCCTTTTCCGTTAGGCTCGTGTCTCGCATGAAAAGGAGTTTGAAAAGCTCAGGCTCCTCGATGGCGAAACGGATGTAATAAACCCCCACGGCTTTGTAAGGAGGATATTCGGTGGCTTTTTTGCTTGAGGCGATGTAATCGTTATACGTTTCATTGGCCCGTTTTATCACAGCGTCTTTAAGCCTAGTGATCGTGCCAAAGTCGTAGTAGACGGGCTGAAGTGAGCATTTCAGCTCTTTTCCGATGCGCCGCGCAGTGACCGCGGCGATGCCTTCTTTCTGGGTTATCGCGAAGGCGCATTCAACAATTTGGTCCATAGTCACCTTGATTTTTCCAGCCATGTCTCTAGCCTCCAAATGATAATGTATCAATAGATACATATCTAATGATACAAGATACTTTGAAGGCCTCTCTTTGTCAACGCTTTTCCACATGGTAAAAATGAAAAGCTGTTGCTTTTTGCAAAGAAATTTATGAAGCTGTTTCGCTTCTGGTTTTTGAAGGAGCGGATTCAACGCTCGTTTGCCAGATCTGATTCGCCAACTCAGGGTGGTCAATGAAGGGATTCCGATTGCCTTGGTAACCATAGATCCGGTTATTCCGTTGGGTTTCAAAGGCATCAACAGGGTCTTCCTTGTTCCATAGGAGAAGCGCGCTCAGTTTGCCCATGGAGACGGTATCGCTCCCATCAAGGAGATCATCAAGGGTCAAACCCTTATAGCGGACATCCATATAGAAAAGGATACGGGCGACGTCGCCTCGGAAATCCCCCGTATAAGCGTGGTGCCCATTTAAACCTGACGTGATATTGGGGAATAAGGTTGTCGAAGTATTCGTTTCATCAAAGAACTTGTCGCTATGAAAGCCGTTGGACAAAGGGCAAGCTACACGCAAGTTGTGGAGATCCGTGGCCTGACTTTTGTCATTATCGCCAGGACGAGGATTGACGCCGCCTAACTGCATTTGGGCGCAGCACCAGACATGCTCCCGATTCCAGGAAGCTCCGCCATCCCATGTCGCATAAATGCTATCGCCATCCCACATCCCATAATCGTAACCGGTTTTAGCGGGATTTTCGTCGGTGTACTGTAACATGGTTTTAGCGTTCCCATAGTTTGTCATCGTCATGACGGACACTTTTGCTCTTAATTCGTTCACTAAAGGATTGCCAATCAAGGCGAGATCCAAGCCGGAATAATAAGCCTCAGCGGTGGAAGGCGAATAATTTGCAATCGGGATGCCATTGATTCCTGGCGTTACTGGACTTGCGGAGGTATCATCGGAATAAATCGAAAAGTCGACAGCGGAAGGGACGCTGACGGTGAAAGAGAGCGAATTGAAGTAAATGGCTCGCGCCGAGGAGCGCAGGGTCAAAGAAAAGCTGGTGCTTGCGGCCGATAGATTTTCCTTTGAATAGGTGGTTTGGGTCGGTGTCGAGAAATCGTCACTTGCAGAATAATCTCCGAAAGCGACCGTATAAGAAGCCGCTCCACTCGTTGCGGTGCAAAGTTCAAAGGCATAAGAGTTAACGATGATGCCTTCGGGGAAACTAGTACTTAAGATCCAGGCCGAGCTTTGAGGAGTGGCTTTGGAACCGATTTGAACGCCTTGGGCTGCCCCGCCAAGGTACGCGAATTTGGAATAAGCCCAAGCCAAGCCGTTGATTATGGCGGTAGTTCCACCGTCCTTAACGAAATCTCCCATTTTGAAAGTATGAGAATAAGTCGCTTCATAGGCGTTGGCTTTGAAGATAGCTTTGAGAACTACATTTCTCTCAAGGACGAATTCGTAGTTTTCTGAAGAAAAAACCAGCGTTTCGTTTTCGTAA
This sequence comes from uncultured Bacilli bacterium, assembly GCA_963722445.1. GTDB lineage: Bacteria > Bacillota_I > Bacilli_A > RFN20 > CAG-826 > UBA4951. The sequence goes on from CAVRMZ010000001.1 coordinate 19,224, forward strand.
TAACCTTGGAAAGAATAATCATCGTCTGGAATGGCCTTTAAAGAAATGGTGGTGCCATTTTCATAAGACCCGTTTGGCATTCCAGAGACATTTCCGTTGCCTTCTGTGCTTAAAGAAAAAGAAAAGCGGGTTATTTCTGAACCGGAAGAAGTTGAAGAATCAGGCAAAACAGTAACGTTTCCGCAAGAGGCTAAAACAAAAACAGCAAAAATCGCGAAAAGCAGCTTTGCATATTTTTTCTTCATTCTAAACGCTCCTTTATAAAAGCAGATATATTTTAGAAACTTCTTGCGGATAATGCTATTGATTTAAAGCTTTATTAGTCAAAGAATATAACTGTTTTGAAAACGAAAACACTTTTATTTTAGGCTAGTGCCTTTTAGAATCGGTATTCGAAAGCGGGGTGGTTTTCATGAAAAAGTCAAATCTTTGTCACAAAACCACCTGGGCTCTTATCGAAAAATAGGCCTTTTGTTCCCTCTTGGCTTTTGGCGCTTGCGAAAGGCTTAAAAGGAAACAATGGAATATCAATATTTATCTCACTATGACGATTCTTCTTTTAAAATGGCGTTTTGCCAATATTTCCAAGAATTGGGAATAAGCCTTTCGCCCGATAATGACGTTTTCCTGGAGATGGGAAAAGAAGGCAAGAAAAAGCTGAAGACCCTTCTTGTTCTTGAAGGCAAGGAAATCATTGGGTTCGCCATGTATCAGGAAGATGGTCTGACCAACTGGTTTTTCGTGGAAAAAATAGGATTCATTCGGGAGTTCTGGATAAAAAAAGACCAACGGAAAAAAAGAATCGGATCGTCTCTTCTTCAGATGGTTTTGATCGATCTCAAAAAGAAGGGCGTTCGAAAGATCCTCTTAACCACGGATATGGCTGCCGTCTTCTATGAAAAAAATGGATTTAGCGAAGACAAAAGCTATTCCGCCAAAAACGAAGACCCGGTTTATTTTTGCTTACTTTGACGGCCCGGTTTATTTGCAAAAAACGAAGTTTTCGCAATTTGAACGCCTTTTTGCTTCGTTTTTAAGTTCATTTCCGCGATTCTAAGCGAAGTTAGGCCAATAGTTTTATAATAAAACAGCTTATCCGAATATCATCCTTAACTGACTTATATGAAACCTTTCAAAGGAGACGAAAAACAATGGCGATTGAAATACTGGTCGATTCCGCCAGCGGAATAACCGCTGCCGAGGCTCAGGAAAGAGGACTTCTTTTCGTTCCGCTTTCCGTCACGGTCGGAGGGCAGACCTTCAGCGAAGGGGTTGATATTACCCCGGATCAGTTCTATTCCTTATTGGGACATGGGGATTTTCCAAAAACGAGCCAGCCCTCTCCGCAGGCCTATCTGGACTGCTATCTCGCCGCGGAAGAAAAAAAAGACGACGTTCTTGTCATCTCTCTTTCCAGCAAAATATCAGGGGCTTATCAGTCCGCGGTAATCGCCCGGGAAATGTCGGGCTATGCCGATCATATTCGGATTGTGGACAGCCTTTGCTTCTTTGCGGGTTCGCGGATTCTTCTTAAGGAAGCCCTTGATAAAAGAGAAACGCTTCCGTTAGAGGCCTTAGCGGAGGATCTCGAAGCTATCGTCAAGAAAATTCGGGTCTACGCCGGAATGGATACGCTGGATTATGTTTATAAGGGCGGGCGCCTCTCGAAATTCCATTACGCGTTAGGAATTTTCCTGCACGCCAAAGCCATCGGGACGCTCGATGAAGGCGCCGTCGTCTTGGCAGGCAAAGCCTTAGGCACCAAAAACGCCATGAAATTCGTCATCGACAAATTGCACGACGATCCGATCGATTTTTCGTACCCTTGTTATCCTTTATACTCCAGCGATAAGAACGTCCTCGATCGTTTCATGAAAGAATATCTCCTTCCGGCCTTTCCTAACGCTCCCTTTATGGAACCGCTTCAAATCAACCCGGTGATCGGAAGCCATATCGGGCCTCTTGTTTATGGAGCCTTCTATGTGCGAACCCCGCTTCCGGAAAAGAAGCCCACCCTTCTTGAAAAGGTTTCCGAATCCTTTCACGAGAAACTGCAGGATTTTAAGAAGAAATAGCCTTAAGCGCCAAGAAAAAGGGCTTCGTCGAGGACGGAGCCCTTTTGTTTTATTCGGTTCGGAGAGCGATCACTGGGTCTTGCTTGGCGGCCTTGCGGGCCGGGAGCAAACCCGATAAGAGGGTTAAGCCGATGCTGACGAGAACCAGAACAAGGGCATATAGAGGATTCAGCTCAGCTAAATTGCTGATGCCTAATAATTGAGAGCCAATGATGTTGGCGGGTATCTCTAATAGATAAGCGATGAGAACGCCTAGAACGCCGGCAAAACTTCCGATGATGAAGGTTTCGGCGTTGAACACCCGCGTGACATCCTTTTTGCGGGCTCCGATGCTGCGAAGAATTCCGATTTCTTTCGTTCTCTCGAGAACCGATACGCTCGTGATGATGGCAATCATGATCGACGAAACCACAAGCGATATGGCGGTGAAACCAATCAAAACGTAGGTGATGACATTAACGACGGATCCCAAAGTTTCGCTGATAAGTTCGGAAAGGTCGGTATAAGTGATCATATCGGCTGTCGCCTTGCCCGTGTTATAAGCATCAAGGACTTTCTCAATTTTGGCTTTCGCATCCAAATCAGTTGGGTAAATGCTGATTTCATTCGGAAGGTCATTTCCGCCTAAAGAGCGAAGTTCTGCTTTGTATTGCTCATCCGCCGTGCTGATCAAAGAAGCCTGATAAACCTCACCGGTGAAAGGATTGACCTTGGGGTTAGCCTTCATGAAGGTGACGATCGAAGAATTCAAATTAGCGGTCTGCATATCCGCATAGAGGTCTTTCGTATAGGCAACGCCGGTCGAAAGGACGCCGCCTTGGGTTTTGGCGTTGATACGGATGATTCCGGAAATCGAAACGGTTTTTGCTGAGGGGAAAGCGATATCGAGCGGAGACATCGCGACGTAATGGGAGCCTGACATTTCGTATTCAAGGTCATTCGGGACAATTTTGTATTCCTTGCCTAAGATATCGGAGAAGCTGTATTTCGTGGTGGTGTCGCCAGCATTAAGAAGCCCTAGAGAAACAAGGGTCTTATCTGGGATTTGGTTCGTTTTATCCACAACGATGGCGATTTGGCTCTTATCGGTGGGATAGGAACCCGCTAAGACATCATATTGGGATTGGATAAAGCTATCCTTTAAAAGCATCTGCCAAGGCGTTGAAGAGAACAAAGAGGAGTAAACCGAAGAAGAACTCGAGACCGTGGTTTCCGAAAGTTTGGAATAGTTTGTGGCTCCGGGAACGATGTTATATACATCAAGATTCAGCCCGGTTTTATAAAGGATGTCACTGTACCAAGAGGGCCCCAGATTGGTCTTGAGATAATTAATGTACTCTTGGGTGATGTTGTTTTTGTTCGTATAATCGGCCGCGGTTTTGGTTTTCTCCACGTAAATCTCTTGAGCGTTTGGAAAAGAGGGCAGCGTTTCGGTCGCGCTGGCCTTCATCGCCTGCGTTATATTGATCGAAGAATCGCTAATGGTGAGAGGGTTGCTCGAAAGGGTATCGCTCGTCAGTTTCGTGATGTAGTTATTGACGCCCGAAGAAACCGCCAAAATCAAAGCAATGCCAACGATGCCGATGCTGCCGGCGATCGCGGTCATGATCGTCCGTCTTTTTTTCGTCATCAGATTCCGGCCGCTTAAGGAAAGGGCGGTGAAAAAAGACATTTGGGATTTCTTATTGCCGATGGGCTTCGGCTCGCTCTTGTCCGGAAGGACTTTGGCTATGGCAGTTTCTGGAGCGGAATCCGATGTGATTAAGCCGTCGAGCATCGTGATTTTTCGCGTTGAATAGCGCGCCGCGAGATCGGGATTGTGGGTCACCATGATCACAAGACGATTCACGGATACCCTTTGGACAATCTTCATGATTTGTTCGCTTGTCACGGTATCCAGGGCTCCCGTGGGTTCATCCGCTAAGAGAATCTCAGGGTTGTTGACAAGAGCTCGGGCAATCGCGACGCGCTGCATTTGCCCTCCCGAAAGCTGATTGGGCATCTTATCCTTCTCATCGCTTAGTCCAACTTCCGCCAAAGCGGCTTCCGACCGCTCTATCCGCTCTTTTTTGGAAACGCCAGATAACGTTAAGGCTAACTCGACGTTGCCTAAAACCGTCAGATGGCCGATGAGGTTATAGCTTTGAAAAATAAAACCGATTTTCTTATTTCGGTAGTTATCCCAATCGGCGTCGGTAAAATTTTTGGTGGATTTGCCATCAACGAGAATGTCGCCTGAGCTGGCCTTGTCGAGCCCGCCGATGAGATTCATCAACGTGGTTTTGCCACAGCCAGAAGGACCTAAAATGGCGACGAACTCGCCATCCTTGAACGTGGCTGAAAGTCCTTTGAGAGCATGGACAGGATTATTTCCCAACCAGTAGTCTTTCGTAATGTTTTTTAATTCGATCATGTTTGTTGCCTCCGATTAGGCCGCGGCTTTCCTAAACATGGCGGCTCCCACTATCTTGGAATGCTGAAGTTTTTTCCTAGTGGATGCTTTTTAAGAAAGCACCTATGTTGTCCCCTATTCAAGGTTAAGGAACAATAAAGACGCTGATAATAGCGGTTACATAGCAAAAGTTTAAATTATTCGATTAGGGGGAAACCAACAAAGCCTATTCGAAAGGACAATTCAGTTTAAAGTTACAAAAGCATGAACGAAGCGTAAAATATTTAAAAAGAAAACGAGAGAGCCAAGAGAAAATGGGGTATTGGTTTGCCGTTTACAAGCGCCCGCGTTGGTATATGTTCGGGTGGTGCTTTTTCTTTTACTGATTTATGGATTTCTTTTTGCCATGCTTGTCAAAGCCCTTTCAGGCTTCGTTGATAGCGCCGTTGCCAATAGCAATGAGGCGGCTTCGGTCTCTTTGCCTTTTTGGATACGGACGAAACCGCGCAGGTTCAAGCCGCTCAATCCGATCTTAATACTATCATCGTCTTCGGATCGCTGATTTTAGGGGCTTTGGCATTGTGAAACTGGCCAAGAAAAAAGAAGAGATTATGGGTGAAGAAATCATCACCCATTAACCAGCGCGCCGAGCGGCCTATTTTCCTAATAAAGATCTGAATAGTGGAGATCTTCTTATTAGTTGATTTGCTATGTGGCGATAAAGGCTTTTGACCAATAGGCGCTATGCGGAACACTTAGTTTTCGCAGTCTAACCCGCTAACCGAATTTCTTTGGGCCGCCGCTAGCGAACAAAAACGAGAGCATTATTTTCTCTACTTGGCGCCAACTTTTTTGATGATGTGGCAGTGCCGGCACCGAGGTTCGTAACTCTCGCTGGCTCCCACGAGGACGATAGGGTCATCATAGGTGGCGGGCTCTCCGTTGACCATGCGCTGCGTCATGGTGGCGGGCTCTCCGCATTTGACGCAGATCGCAGTGAGTTTTGTGACGAAATCGGCCTTGGCCAATAATTCGGCAGTAACCATGAAGGCTTCGCCCCTGAAATCCATATCGAGGCCTCCGACGATGACGCGGACTCCGCGATTGGCCAGCGTTTCGAGAACATCGACGATGGAACGATCAAAAAACTGAACCTCATCCACGACAACGGCATCCGTTTTGGGCTCAACGTATTGGAGAATTTGGCTTGGATGGGCGATGGGGATGGCCTTGACTTTGTTTTGAAGATGGCTCACGACATCATCTTTGCTGTAGCGGTTATCAATCTGTGGTTTGAAGACCACGACGTTTTTATGGGCATACTCCAAGCGATGAATCCGCCGAATGAGCTCTTCGCTCTTACCGGCGAACATCGGGCCTGTGACAACTTCAATCCAACCCGGATCTTTGATGTTTTCCATGTGCCTTCACCTCATAGGGCAATCCCATTCCCTTGCAAGGAAGGCTTGCCATTCCCGAAACCGCTATTCAATATAGTCAAATCAATGCTTTATTTCAATTCGAATAAAACCAAGCAGAAGAAACCTTCCTGAACTTTCTCACAAAAGAATAAATCCGCATCGTTGATCGATTATTCAAGGAATACGTTCTGACGTCAATAGCAGAGCTTCCTATCAATGTCTCGATGAAAAGCCATTTTTATATCAATAAACCGGTAAAAATATATTTTATCGGTAATTCGGTAGATGTTAAAAAATATGTCTCTATAATTGACCGGTAAAAAGAGTTACAGGAATGTTTTTCAAACAAATGAATACGAAAATTGGAATAAAGCCCGATTTTGGCTATGGCTACGCGAAAATTGTCTCTTTGACTCCTAGGACAACAATGTCGTGCGGCTTTTTCGCCCTTATTTAAGCCCGCGGGTTTGCGAAATGGATAAAAAAATCATTTGTTTTGGGGTTTGCGATCCTGAAAAACGGATTTTCTTGGAACTTGAAGCCAAATATGGCTATGAGTTTTTTCTTAAAAACCAAGGTCTTAGCGATTGCAATTACGAGGAGGCGCTAGGCCATGGCATCGTGATGCTTTGTGGCAACTGTTATGTCACGCGCCCTTTTCTAAAGAAGCTCTATGAAGGCGGCTTGAAGTATTGCCTTATTTGCGGGTCAAACTATGGCCAAAAAGATATCATGGCCTTTAAGCAATTAGGCATCAAGACGGTTTTCGTTCCGGAATGTTCTTCTTTTGCCATTAGTGAATTGGCGGTGACCTTGGCTCTGGCCTTGCTCCGTAACGTGGCCTATGCCCTCAATAACACCAGCAAGGGGGATTTCCGGGTCACCGAGGCCATGTTCTCCAAAGAGATTCGGGAGTGTGTCGTTGGAATTATCGGCTGTGGGAGCATGGGTTATTCAACGGCGAGACTGTTCAAGAGTTTAGGAGCCAATATCCTCGCTTATGACCTTAATCCGAACCTAAAATATCAAGACACGGTAACGTATGCCGATCTCAATGTGCTTTTGTCGGAATCCGATGTGATTTCACTCCATATGGATTATATCCCAGGAAAAAACGACAAATTCATTGATGAGAAAAAACTTGCGCTGGCCAAAAACGGGGCAATTCTTATTAATACCGCCCAAGGCGAACTTCTTGATAGCGATGCGGCGGTCAAAGCCATCACCGAAGGCCGGCTGGGTGGCTTGGGGCTTGATTCCCTTCCTAATGAGCAAAGTGTTTTCAATCATGTCTTCTCTTCCATCAACGATATTCCCGATCCCTTAGTTCGCCGAATGCTAGAGCTTTATCCTAAAGTGCTGATCACCCCCCATGTGGCAAGCGCAACGGATGAAGCGCAAAAAGACAGGGTTGAAAAATCCCTCAGAGTTTTGGAAGAATATCTTGTTGCTGGATCTTGTAAGAATGGTTTGGTTCCATGAAAAGAGAACTCCCAATCTTGCATTCAAAAGGAAAGCAATCCAAGGTGAAGGAATCCTAAAATTTGTTTAAATCATTGCAAAAGCCTTTCAAATCGTTTTTTCTTTTGCTCTTGGCTTCTTCAAGATAAAAGGCTTGAAGGTTCCTTTTTATGCTATTCTAAACACGAGGTTAAAGGACATGGCTCATTTTGAAGTTGACTTCCTATCCTATTGCCTTGGACGCAGCGTTTCCTTTACCGCAATCGTTCCTTCCGCGGCGGCCAGCGATTTGTCCGATTTTAAACGAACGCAATATAAAGACCTCCCTTTGTTGCCTTCGCTTTATCTATTGCACGGATCTCTCAATGACCATATGGCCTGGGGGCAGTACACTTCCATCGAGCGTTATGCCGAGGAACGGCAAATCGCGGTCTTCATGATGTCGGGGGAAAATCGCGGGTTCATCAACCGGGGGAAAGACCGTTATTTCGATTTCATCGAAGACGAACTTCCTTCTTTTTGCGAAAGGATGTTTCCGCTCTCGCCCCGAAAAGAGGATCGCTATATCGCTGGCCTTTCGATGGGAGGGTTTGGAGCTTTTTTCCATGGGCTAAGCAAGCCAGAGCGTTATGCAGCCATCGGCTCTTTTTCAGGCCCGATGAATACCAAACTTCCGGAAATAGGCAAAGTGACCCCTCTCATGCTGTTACGGGACGACAAGAAAAACAACGTTCCTTTCCCGCCGATGTTTCTTACGATCGGGGATAAAGATTTCCTTTATCAAGATAATGTCTATTTTCTCAAGTTTTGCCAAGATAATGGTATAAAAATACACAGCGAGATCATCAAAGGATATGGCCACGAATGGCGATTCTGGGATCTCGCTGTGCGACATTTCTTAGATTGGATGCCGCGGACCGACGCTTACGCCGGACACGTCCGAAACATTTAGTTACGCTCTTCCGTCGTAAACGTAGCCAGTCCCTTCGAGGGCTTTGGCGAGATCGTTGTCGGTTGGAATGTTTTTGGAGACGAGAATCGCGGTGGCGCTCGCCAAATCCACTTTGACGATTTTAACCCCCTTGATTTTTCTTAAAGACTCTTCAACGTGGTTTGCGCAATTCTGGCATACCATTCCTTTGATTTTAATTTTGGTTTCCATAAATAATGCCTTCTTCCGCTATTAGGATAGCATAAAGGGAGAAAACCGCTTTGAGGATGCTCGATTAGAGTTTAACGGCCTTTAAGCGCAAGGCGTTAAGGACCACGCAGACGGAAGATAAAGCCATCATTCCGGCAGCAATCATTGGATTCAACTCGATTCCAACATAGTAAAAAGCGCCAGCCGCTAAAGGAATGCCAACGCAGTTATAGAAAAAGGCCCAAAAGAGGTTCATTTTGATATTCGCGGTGACTTTTCTTGATAAGGTTATGGCTTTATTGAGATCGCGCAAGGAGCCGCTCATTAAGACAATATCCGCGGAGTTAAGCGCCAAATCGGTTCCGGTTCCGATGGCGATGCCGACATCGGCTTTTTTAAGGGCTGGGGCATCATTGACGCCATCCCCGATCATGGCGACCGCCTCGCCGTCCTTTTGCAAGGATTCAATTAAATTGTTTTTGTCTTCAGGACGCATGCCGCCAAAGATACTGCTGATGCCAACGATCGCGCCTAAGGCCTTGGCGCGTTTCTCGCTGTCCCCTGAGGCAAGATATAGCTTCACGCCTTTTGCCTTAAGGCTTGTGATGGCTTCCTCAGCTTCTGGCCTGATCTCATCGTTAGCGGCAAAGAAACCCGCATAGATGTTATCGACCGCGTAATACGTAATTGAAGCTCCGGAGTTTTCATAATCGTCTTGCTCGCCATGGGGGATCGCAATGCTTTTTTTCTCTAACATCGCGCGGTTGCCGATGACAAAGTTCCGTTTATCCACCGTCCCCGTGATGCCATAGCCCGGCTCGTTCAGAAATGCGGTGACCTTGGTCTTCTTCGCTCCAAGGTTCTTGAGATAAAGGGCGATGCTCCAGGCCAAGGGATGCTCAGATAAACCTTCAAGGCTGTAAACGGCATTGGCTTCCTTGCTATCAGGGTTAACCGAACGATAAGCCATGATGGTGAGATGAGAAGTCGTTAAGGTTCCGGTCTTGTCAAAGACCAAAGCCTCGCAAGTGCTGAGCTTTTCAAAAGCGGTGGCATTTTTGAAGAGAACGCCGTTTTCGGCCCCGCGGCCTGCCCCGACCATTACGGCTACGGGAGTGGCAAGCCCTAAAGCGCAGGGACAAGCCACGACGAGGACCGAGACCCCGAAGTTAAGGGAGAGATTCCAATTTTTTGTCGCGGCGAGCCAAGAGAAGAAAACGATTAGCGCGATTCCCATGACGATAGGAACGAAAATGCCAGATACTTTATCGGCCAAAGAAGCGAGTTTTCCTTTGCTCGAAGCGGCTTGTTCGACCATGGCGGCAATTTTATTTAAAGTGCTGTCGGCGCCCAAGGCCGTGACCTTCATTTCAAAAGACCCCGTAACATCAATCGAACCGGTCAAGACCGAATCCCCTATTTTCTTGTAGACAGGAAGAGCCTCTCCGGTCAAAGCGGCTTCTTCAAGATTCCCATAACCTGAGACGATGATGCCATCAGCCGGAATCCGACTGCCGGGTTTGACGACGCAGACATCGCCGATTCGCAAGGCTGCTATTGGCTTCTCGATTTCGGAGCCTTCGGCATCCACCAAGGCGGTTTCGGGGGCTAAGGAAAGAAGATCTTCCAAGGCGGAAGTGGTTTTGCTCTTGGCTAACGCTTCGAGATACTTGCCTAAGGATACAAGCGTCAAAATCATCGCTGTGCTATCGAAATAGACCGGTGTATTCATATCCCGCTGGCCTGTAAACCAAAAGACAAAAAGGACCAAGCTGTAGACGTAAGTGGCGCCGCTTCCTAAAGCCACGAGGCTTTCCATCGTGGGATGAAAAGTGAATAAGGCCTTGAAGCCATGAATGAAATAGGAGAAATAAATGATGATGACTGCAGTGGCTAAGGCCAATTCGATGCCTTCATTGACGCGCCGATCGACAAAGGCAGGCCAACCCAGCATCGTCGCCATCGCGAAATACATCAAGACGAGAGACAAAATGGCTGCCCCAATGAGTTTGAATAAGGTTTTGCTAAGTTCCTTTCGCCGCGAAATGCGCTGGCGATTCACGCTCTCTCCAAAATCCATCGAAGCGCCGTAGCCGACTTTTTGAACGGCTTTGATGACCTCTTCGTCGTTGGCTTTGCCCTTAAAGGAAACCACCATCGAATTGGTCAATAAAGAAACCTGGACCTCATCGACGTCTCCCACCTTTTGCACCGCAGTTTCGATGCGGCGGACGCAAGCGGCGCAGAACATGCCATCAATTTTGTATTTCCGTTTTTCCATAATCTTGCCTTTATCCTATAACGTCCGCTTCTTTTAAGAAAGCAAAGCACCCCAGATTCGTAAAAGGTTGTTTCTCAAAAATTGGAAAGTAAAATTAAAACGATGAACATTTTGTTTTATCTTTTGCCTAAGAACAAGGTGGATTATCTCTATAGTGACTTCACGGTAAGGCAAGCTATCGAGAAGATGAAGGAAAAACGGTTTTCGATGCTTCCAATCATCGATAAGAAAAACGGGAAGTACCTCAAAACCATCGTGTTCTATGACTTCCTCGATTATCTTTCGATTCATCAGCTTTCATTTCAAGATCTTGAAATGGATTTGTTATCGGATATCCCTTGCAACAAAAACATTCGCCCCGTGGGGATTAACTGCGATGTCCAAGAGCTTTACAAGATCATCGTCGACCAAAATTTCGTTCCCGTTGTCGATGATGATGGAATCTTCATTGGCATCGTCACCCGCAAAGCCGTCATGGAAGAAATCATTAAAGAGCGTTTGGCGGTGAAAGAGAAATAAGAAAAGAGCATTGGTTGGACCCAACGCCCTTTTTGTTACATCTTCTCAATGGCTTGAACGGTATTGGCGAGATAAGGCCCGGCATAGGATTCCACCTTGCCTTCATCGACGAGTTTGGCAAGGGCTGGATCCAAGGGCAATTCATCGAGAAACGGCACTCCAAGCGATTTGGCCGCTTCCATCGAGCCTTTGTCGCCGAAGACTCTAATATGCTCGCCGCACTTGGGGCAAACGACATAGGACATGTTTTCGACAAGGCCTAAGACTTTGACGTTCATCATTTTGGCCATGTTGACGGATTTCGCGACAACGAGGGACACAAGATCCTGTGGCGACGAGACGACAACCACCCCATTGATGGGGATTTGCTGAAAGACCGTTAGCGGAACATCGCCCGTTCCCGGCGGCATATCGATAAGGAGGTATTCCATCTCCCCAAAGACGACTTGGGAATAAAGCTGCCCCACCAATTGGGAAATCATCGGTCCTCGCCATACCAAAGGAGCGGTAGGATTGTCCAAGAGGTTATTGGCGGAGATGATTTCCAGGCCTTTTTTGGTTTTGGCTGGGAAGATGCCGTTTTCGTCACCGACCGCTTGGTAGCCATTAAGCCCGAAGGCTTCCGGAATCGAAGGTCCGGTGACGTCGGCATCCAGAATTGCCACTTTGTGACCTTGGCTGGCAAGGCCAACCGCAAGCAAAGAAGTAACCAGGCTCTTGCCGACCCCGCCCTTGCCGGAAATCACCGCGATTATTTTTTTGAAAGAAGTGAGTTTATGCGTCTTGAGTTTTTCGATTTGTCCACGAGAGGAGCAATTTTCTTCCTCACAGGCCTCGCATTCATGATTGCAGTTTTCTTCGTTCATAATTTTCCTACCCTGAGCATTATACAAACGGGGCGACGGAAAGTCATTCAAGACGTTTGAGCCCCTTGGCACGCAGAGTATAGTAACTTCATGGAATATTGGGATTTGGCCTTTGACACTCTCATGGACTCGGCAAAGATCTTCGCTATTGCCTTTGTTTTATATGTTATTCTGTCCTTTTTCGAGGCTAAGATAGCAAGGCTCCTTGAAAAACGCAAAAGATGGGCGCCTTTTTATGGCTCTCTCGTTGGCGTGATTCCCCAATGCGGCATTTCGGTCGTGGCTTCCGACCTTTACGTTAAAGAACACATCACGATGGGAACCCTCATTGCGATTTTTATTGCTTGCTCAGATGAGGCCCTTCCGATTCTTTTCGGAAATTTCACCGGCTCATGGTATATGGCGTTCTTTTTGATCGGTATCAAAATTGTGGGGGGCTGCCTTTGCGGCATGCTAGTGGATCTAATTTATCAAAAAGGGGATGCCGAAGTGGCAGAGCATCTGGATTCCTGCGATGGCGAGGCGGTCATCCATCATGGTTGCTGTGGGCACCAAATCGAGGAAGACGCTGAGGAAAATCCGTGGCATGAGCACTTGGTCCATCCGCTGATTCATTCAGCTAAAATCTTTGCCTATGCGTTTGTGATTTCCTTCTTATTTGGGTGTCTCGTTCTTTGGGTCGGCCAAGACAATCTATCGGCCTTTCTCACCACCAACTATTACGTCTCGCCAATTTACGCCGTCATCATCGGTCTCATCCCGAACTGCGCCTCTTCTGTCTTGATCTCAGACCTTTATCTTAAAGGAGCCTTGCCTTTTGGGGCTCTCGTAGCAGGGCTTGCCGCGAATGCAGGTTTGGGGCCCTTGTTTTTATTCAAGAGCAAAAAGACCGTTGCCAAAGGATTCGTGATTGAAGGCTTATTGGTGGTCTTTGGCTTGGCCCTTGGCTATGCCTTTATCTGGGTCCATTAGAAGGTGTATATTTTTTTCGTCATGAAAACACCTAACAAAAAAAACAACCCAGGCCACAGCGAACAGCGTCTTAACCGGACGGGAGAAGACATTGACATGCTCAATGAGACCAAGACCGATCCCGAAAGCGGAGAGGCGGGTTCCTCTCATTACAAGGATGACATTGATGGGGCTTAATCTTCGCAAAACCTTGGTGGTTGGAGATTATAAAATTTTTGGTGATCCGCTTTTCGAAGGCATGTCTTCCTTTATCGAAGGGTTGGTTCAAAGCAACCACGAAGTTTTGCGTTTCGATTTTCTCAAAAAAAGAATCGGGCCTTGCAATAACTGCGGGGCTTGTAACACCAGTGAGTTCCCTTGCGCCTATTTGGATGACTTTAATTTATTCGCTTCCGGCCTTTTGGAAGCGGACGCTCTCGTTCTTTTTGCGGAAGGCGAGTTTTCTAAGCCGCTGCATAACGCTTTGGACAAATTCACCGCCTTTGCCACCGACTCCAGAAAAGAGCCTCATCTCAATAAGGCCTATTTGATTTTTCTTGGAAGCGAAATAGAGGAAAAAAAGATGATGGCCTCTTGGGTCATTGCCTTGCTGAATGTGGCGCCAGAAGAAGCGCAGGCTTTCCGTTACGGCAAAATAAGCGAAAAAGAAAAGGCCGAACTCAAGGCTCTAGGCGCAAGGCTCTAGGTTTTCAAGGATGTTTAGAAGATTCGTGGCAAACGAAATGTCGTTTTGAAGCGAAGAGGCTTCAAGGCTGGGAAAATGGATGAACAAACACGGTATTTTCGAAGATAGATCCAGATAGTAGACTTCGTTGCAGACATATCTTCCGGGATTCGTGCTCATCTCGTTTTCAAATCCTTTTTCTTTTAAAGAATCGTGCCACGCTTCTAAAGGAAGCGGGTTTATAAGAGAAGGTAGTCCCTCTGGCAGGATCTTTTCACCTGCGGCGGCCTTATGGTCATTATCGGGATGAAGGGAATTCATTTCATTAAAGGCCATTTTCTCCAAGGAGACGTAGCGGCGGGAAGCCGCTAAGCCAAAGGAGAGAATAAAATCGTAGGACTTATCCTTGATTTGCCTTTCTAAAAGCTGTTTCGCTCCGCTATAAGTGACGGGCAGAATCAAGACATCGATATTGGGCTTTTTTAAAAATATCGCCACGAGTTCGGAGGGATTGGCCTTATGAGCGAGAAAGGGCCCAAAACCCGTTATCAGGAATTTCATAGCTCCATTTAACCGCGTCTTCAAAGCTGTTTCATTCTTTTTTGAAAGCAAATGATTATACTAAAATCATGGATAAGGTTCCGCCGAAACAAAAAGAGGCTCGTCTTTATTATCGCAACAAGTTTGTGAAGTCCCTTTATTTTTATAGTTTTCTAGGTTTGGCTTTAATCGTATTGGCCAACCTTCTTTTCTCCTCCGTTGGTCTTGCGATGGATTTGGGGCAAAGGGACGCCGCATGGTTTATCGTTGCTCTTTCTATCTCTGCTGCCGCGCTTATTCTAGCAGGCGTTTTAGCGGGTTTGACCTTTGTGGGCGGAGCCTCTGGCCTGACGTTGAAAAGAGTGAAGGCCACCGAAATCATTCGCATCATTCTTCGCTTCTTGAACGCTTTTGGGGGAACGGCGTTATTCGTGACGGCATTTTTGCGCGATGGAGAAGTTCAAGAAAGCTGGATTCCGCTTCTCCAAGGTTATGGCTTAGCGATTTTGACGATTGAAGGCCTTATGGCTTTTTACGCCGTTTGGAGAGTGGCTTGGGTTGCCGCCAATCCCGAAAAGTATACAACCCCAGCGGGTCAGGATTATTTGGAAGCGACTTCTCCTTTGGCGATAAAACTCAAAACTCCTTCCCCTCAGAAAACGGGAGATTCGACGAAGGACGCCCCGAAAGAAACCATTGAGGTCAAAACCAAACCCGTCAGCAAGAATCCTAAAAAGTAGTCTTGTTTTTATTTGATGGGGAGTTTATAGACCGCGATGGCATTTCTGGCCATGAGGTTATGGTAGAGGCGCGGTGGCAATTTGACTTTGTTGTGGAAATAGGCTTGATACATTGGGTTATTCAGGGTATCGACCCCGTCAATCGGATTGTCGGTTCCAAACATGATGCGATTTTCCCCGATGGTTTCCAAAACCCTTTTAGCGGTTTTCATATCGACCCAAGCGGTGTCCCCATAGACATTGGGGTGAGCTTTCAAAACCTCAAGAGCCGACCGATGGTCATCCGTGCAGCATAGCTGAAGATGGGCCGCCACAAAAGTCAGGTCCGGATAGGCTGCGGCGACTTCACCTAAAAAGGCCACGTCGCTATAAATGTCTTCCGCGGTATGGACAAGAAGCGGCAACGCGTATTTCCGTGCCAATTCAAGATAAGGCATCATCTTTTTGGAGCTGATCTTCAGATGGCTTTCAAAAGGATGGAACTTTAGCCCATAGATCAAGGAACGGTTTTTCTCGATGAGAGCCATAAGCTCGGGCTGGATGATTTCGTTATGGGGGTTGACCCAAACCAAAGCCCCCAGTTTTGAGGGATTTTCTTTAACAAATTTCAAAACGGTTTTCAATCCCGTGATCTGATCGATTTTGTGGATTCCCCATTTCGTCAAGGAAGGGTATTCGGAGCAGTCGCAGTCGCTCACTAAAGAAAAAGCCACCCCATAGCGCTTTTGGCTTTCGAGAACCATTTCTTCGGATTCCCGGATGGAAGGCCAAGTAGCGATATGGGCGTGACTGTCGATGATCATCAGCGAATCCTAATTCCTGACTTCTCTTCTATTTTATTCATCAGCGTCGTCATTTGGCTCTCATCAATTCCGTTTTGGGCGGAATTCTCAAAGACGAAATCCACGATCCGGGAACTGGGTTCAATGTATTTTTTATGCATCGGACGAACGGTGGCCAGATACTGAGCAATCACGGATTCGGGCGTCCGACCCCGCTCCGCCTCGTCGCGAAGGATGCGGCGGCAAAGCCGAATATCGCTTTCCGCATCGACGTAAACCATATAGTCATAGTACTTTTTGGGATTTGCGATTGAGAAAACGAGAATGCCTTCGACCACGATGATGGGGGTTGGGGCAAAAGTGGTGGTTTCTTTCTCGCGGGCGTGGATGGCGAAATTATAAATCGGCACTTGAATGGTTTTGTTGTTATGGAGGTCTTCCAAGGCCGTGACGAAGAGCTGTTCATCGAGGACCTTGGGGTCGTCATAATTGACTTTGGCTCGTTCTTCAAGCGGCTTGGAGGATTGGTCGCAATAGTAGGAATCATAAGATAGAATCGAAGAATTCGGGATTCTCTTTTGAAGAGCTCTCGCTAACGTCGTTTTTCCGGAACCCGAGCCTCCGCCAACCGCGATGATGAATGGCATATGAATACCCTAGGTATTCTATGTCAATTGGTTTATCGATTCACTAATAAACTTAGCAGGTTTCGAAAGGGCTGCTACAGCCTTGTCAAACCATAGGAAAGTCTTGCCTCTTCTCTTTATATGAGTAAAATTGTTCGTGCCTATTGGGGTGTAGCCAAGTGGTAAGGCATCGGACTCTGAATCCGAGATGCACTGGTCCGACCCCAGTCACCCCAGCCAATAGGAAAATAAAACGTCGCGCTTGCCGCGACGTTTTTTTCATTGGCGATATATCAGGCTTTAACGAGAGCTTTCACGATTTCGATCATCACGTTGAAGTCCTTGACCGACAGGTATTCGTAACGGCCATGGTGGTTGTAGCTCCCGGTTCCTAAGTTCGGGGTGGGGCAGCCCAAGAAGGAGAACGTGGCGCCATCGGTTCCGCCACGAATAGGGCTGTAGACCGGGGTGATTCCTAAGCTTCGCATCGTCTTATCCACGTGTTGGACGGCGCGTGGATCTTTATCGAGCACTTCTTTCATGTTGCGATAGTCATCGGTGAGGGTTAGTTCGATTTTTGCCCTTGGATACTTCTTCTCAAGATAGGCCTTGGCATCTTTGAATTCGTCTTTTTGGCGCAACAGTTTTTCGCGGTTATGATTCCGGATGATGTAGCGAAAAGTCACCTCTTCGGCAGTGCCGTTTTCCGCTAAAAGATGATTGAAGCCATCATAGCCATCGGTGTATTCTGGCTTTTCATTCACGGCAAGCAAGGAATCGAATTCATGAGCAAGCCTTAAGGCGTTAATCATCTTATCCTTGGCTTCGCCTGGGTGGATCGAAACCCCAGTGATTTTGAGATCGGCGTGGGCGGCGTTGAAGTTCTCATCTTCGATTTTGTCCGGATCGTCACCATCGATCGTATAAGCGAAATCCGCTCCGAATTTTTTAGCGTCGAAATGCTCTGGCCCCCGTCCGATTTCCTCGTCGGGGGTGAATAGAACGCAGATGGTATGATGCTTGATTTCCTTGTGTTTCGCGTAGAAAGAAAGCACGCTCATGATGATGGCGTCCCCAGCCTTGTCGTCTCCTCCAAGGAGCGTGTTGCCATCCGTGACGATAAGATCATCGCCAAGATGTCTTTTTAAAGAAGGAAAATCATTAGGATCCATCGTCAGTTTGCTATTGAGTTTGATGGGACCGCCATCATATTTTTCTACGAGCCGCGGATGCACGTTTTTGCCTGAAACTTCTAAGGCGGTGTCAACATGGCTGTTAAGTCCAATCGCCGGCAAACCTTTTTCGCCTAAAAGCTTGGCATAGACGCGTCCATATTGATCGAGATCGGCTTTGAGGCCTAACTCCTCTAATTCCTTGACCAGCAATTTTGAAAGCGTGAGTTCTTTCTTCGCGCTTGGGGTGGAGGAAGAAGTATCGTCGCTTTGGGTGTCGATTTTGACATAGCGGACGAATCTTTCGAGATTCTCGTCCATTTTTTGCATCCTTCTTTCGGGGTTATTGTAATCCCTTTCGCCAATTCGGAAAAAGAAAACATTGGATTATCCGCGAAGAAAAAGCATTGCTTCCTGAGACTCAGCTTGCCTTTTTCGCCCAAGGCGTCAAATGGCATTGCAAACTATTGGAAATTCGGCAAAGAGGTTTTGATGATTTTTAATCGCTTTTATTGAGATTAAGCGCCGAAAGATTAGAATGATTGACGTCAGCCTGCCCGCAGGTTTAAGGAGTTACAGCATATGTCAGAAATCAAAGGCGTTCTTGATGAAGCAAGGACGGCGGAAATTCTTTCTGCTTATGAAAAAGACGACAAGAACGCCGTGATCCGCCACGCTTTGGCCCGTCACAGCCTTCCAAACGTCATTTTCGATTCTTCGAGTATTGGGGATGTTTCCCCTGAGTTTTCCATCGAACTCAAAACCTTGCCCGTCGCCAACCAGAAGATGAGCGGGCGCTGCTGGATTTTCGCAGGCCTTAATCTCTTGCGCGAAATCATTGCCCAGCAATGCGGCCATAAGAAATTTGAGCTCTCCCAGAATTATATTTCGCTTTATGACAAGATTGAGAAAGCAAACTATGTATTAGAGACCATTCTTAAATTGGGGGCTCGCGATCATGATGACCGTGAATTTGCTTTCATCGTCGCCAACCCCGTCAATGATGGCGGCCAGTGGGACATGTTCGTCAATCTTGTGAAAAAGTATGGGGTGATCCCCCAGGAGAAGTTCCCAGAGACCTATCAATCCGAAGGCACCAAGGAGAGCGATTTCTTGGTGAATGACATCATTAAAGGGTTTGCCGCGGAGGCCCATAAGCTTTTGCTGGAAGGCAAGAGCGAAGACGCCCGCGCTTTAAAGGAAGAGACGATGGGGAAGATCTACAGTTTCTTTCTGGACTGCTTTGGCGTCCCTCCCAAGACTTTCGATTTCGAATACACCAACGACAAAGGCTATCACCTGGAAAAAGGCCTTACGCCACAGGGATTCTTCGCCAAATACATTGGAAACAAAATCGACTCCTATCAGTCTATTATCAACTCTCCGACTGCCGATAAACCTTTTATGAAGAACTACACGATCGATTATCTCGGGAACGTAATAGAAGGGAAAATCATCAATCACCTCAATCTTCCGATGGAGCGGATCAAGGAACTCATCATCGCCCAACTTAAAGACAATGAACCGGTATGGTTCGGGAGCGATGTTGGCTTCTACCGCGATCGCAACAGCTTTGCTTGGGATGAGAAAGCCTTCGATTATAAATCTCCCTTTGGCTTCGATGTCGTTTTTCCCAAAGGCGACATGCTCGATTTTTGGGCCAGCGCGATGAACCACGCCATGGTGATCGTGGGGGTTAATCTCGTTGATGGCGTTCCAGAGCGATGGAAGATCGAAAACAGCTGGGGCGCCGACAATGGCGTGAGCGGCTATTACGTCATGAGCAAAGACTGGTTCGACCAGTTCGTCTATCAAGCGGTTATTTTGAAGCAATACCTTACGCCCGACGAGCTTAAGGCCGCGAGTGAAGAGCCAACTCATCTCCATCCTTGGGATCCGATGGGAACTCTTGCCGATTAAGCGTTCTATGGGAGCCCCGTTTCGAAACAGGGCTCTTTTTTGTCAGCAAGAGGGGCCTTTTCAACGCCATCTCAGAATTCTTCCTCGGGGATGGGAAAGACGTCGCTCGCAATAGCGGCAAGGAGCTTTTAGAGTTTGACGGCTTGAGGTTAATTTCGTCTTTCAGCTTTGCTATCTCCCGCTGAATCTTGCCGCTCTGGAAATATCGAAATCGCGGCCATGGTCAAAGATCCTTCTGATCTTTTAAAAGCCTTAAACGATGTCGACCTTCAAAAAAGGCAAACAACTTTCCTTCGCGATTATTGGGGTCATTTTTTGCATGGCAACCCTTTTCTCGTCGCCCTCAAGCTCAGCGCCGTAGAACTGGCGAGTTATCGCGTCACGATTTGTCCTTCGCTTTATCTCTATTCCTTTCTTCTTACCTTTGTAGTGCCTTTGGGCATCAATGGCCGGCTTTCGTTTCGAATAGTCAAGGCCATGATGGTCGATAGTTTGAAGTCCTTCGAATAGGCGGATGTTTCACTTTCGCTTCCCAATCCTTTATACTAAAAGAAACTAAGGAGGCTTATTTGATGCCAACCAAGAAGAAAGTTCAGAAGTATCGCTGCAAGGTTTGCGGCGCCATCGTCATCCCTAATCCGGATGGTTCGTGCCCCGTTTGCGGGGCGCCGAAAGAGATGCTTGTTCCCGTCGATGACGAGGGCAACGACATTAAACTTTAACGCCAAACAAAGCCGCTTGGGGAGTATTCTCAAGCGGCTTTTTGATAGACCCATTAGGTATCTAGTCACAGCGCCTAATGCGCTTTGCTTGGCTTACTGCCCAAAGGTATGCCACAATTAAATCCTAGAAGGGGGATAAAACTTATGGAACCACGAAAAGTCGCCATCATCGGAGATGGAGCTGTTGGCAGCAGTATTGCCTATACCTTAATGTTAGGGCACGGCGTTAATGAGATCGTTATCGTCGATCTCAACAAAGACAAAGCCGAGGGGGATGCGCTTGACATGGCAGATGGGCAAAGTTTTCTTTCTGTCCCTAAGAGCGTCAAAGCTGGAGACTATTCCGCCATCAAGGGCGCTCACATCATCGTGATTACGGCCGGAGCGGCCCAAAAACCTGGTGAAACCCGCTTGGATTTGCTCAAGAAAAACGCCTTTATAATGCAGTCGGTGATTGATGGGATTAAGCCTTATATCGAAAAAGACACCATCGTTTTAGTTGTTTCGAACCCCGTTGATATCCTTACCTATTTTGTTTACAAGAAACTGGGATTGCCCGCTTCCCAAGTCTTTGGCAGTGGGACGGTTCTTGACACCTCGAGGTTGAAAACCGCCATCAGCGAAGACACCCATATCGACCCGCGGAGCATTCACACTCTCGTGGTTGGAGAGCATGGTGATAGCGAAGTTGCCGTTTGGAGTTGCACAAGCATTGGCGGCTTGCGACTAACAAACTATTGCGCTAAATGTGGCAAATGCTTAGGACGTCCGATGTCGCATCTCGAAGATCTTTATACCAAAGTCAAAAACGCCGCTTATGTCATCATCGAGAAAAAAGGCGCGACGAACTACGCCATTGCCTTAGCCGTTCAACGCATCACGAGCGCAATCCTTAATGATGAGAGATCGATTCTTACCGTTTCCACTTTGCTCGATAAAAAATTCGGTGGGGTTCTTGACGACCTCTATCTTTCGCTACCTACGATTGTCGGAAGCAGTGGTATAGTCGAGGTCTTAGAGCCTGATTATTCCGAAGAAGAAAAGAGCGCGATAATCGCTTCCGGTCTCGCCCTCAAAGAGAAACTCAAAGAGCTTCCACAATAGCGTTTTTCTCTTTAAAAAAGTCTCTTGGAATTGATCTGAGGTGCTTTTACAAATGATATCGGTTCACTATTTGGTTTTTGGGTTGGTATAGAAATCCAAAAAAGCCCGCAAAAGAGGATCGTGATATTTGGCTGCGGCTTCATGGGTCCAATAGTTTTCGTCGCCATAGACTTCAACGTCCGCCGCCTGGACAGAGATATTGGCAAGAACCTTGGTGGCAACCGAATTGTTGTCCGTTAAGAAAGTAAGGCCGGAAACTCTTGCTTCGGTGAAATAAGTATTGGAAACGTAATAGTCGTCACTGTTTGAATTCTTGGTTAACGAATCATTGGCGTAAACATCGCCATCCAAAATAGCCGCCGCATAGTCCCCAGTCGAAGTTGGGGCGTAATTATAAAAGGTTGGGACATAGCCATCATCGAAGCCGAACGCGGCATTTCCAGCGACGCTTAAACCATATTTATCTTTATAAGCCTGCCATTCGCCGTTAGCTCTTGTGGTGGCATTCCATAAGCCTTCTTTTTCGACATCGATGGCATAAGACGTATTCCGCTGATTGATGTTGTATTTTTTTAAAAAGTTGTCATCGAGATAAGCGCAATCCGGGCAAGAGAAGCGAAGAAACCCCACGACAAAATTTGTGCCCTTGGCAAACAGAGAATCAAATTGCGTTTGGCTGATATAAAGCATGTTCGAGCGATGAACGCGTTCGTTCATCCAAAGGGCAAAAGTGGCATATTGAGTCCAGGTATCTGATGTGCCAGAGCTCGTTTTTTGGTATTTCACAGCGCCATTTTCATAAATTGCAATCGTTTCCTCTCCCGTGGCGAGAGAGAGGTTGTAATTGACCGCCGAAGCCTCGTTCGAAGGGGTTTGAACCGCCTCTAGCAAATCCTTCTGAATTCCGAAAAGAAGAAAGTTGTATTCCGCCAAATATTTCTTTATTGTCGCTTGAAAATTAATCCAGCAGACGCAAGTTTCATTCGTATCATAAACGATTAAAGCGAAGTTGTTTTGACGGCTGATTAAAGTATTCAAATCGCTGATTGAAAGGTTCCAAAGATGATGATCGATTTTGTTTGTCGAAGTGTCGAGCACAGTATCGTAAAGCTTTCCGAAAGTCAGATTCACTTGGGATAAACCGTCGTCGTAATTACACCCGGCCAACCCCACTAAGGCAAGGACCGAGAGCAGCGACACAGTTAATCCTTTTTTGTTCATGGTTGTATTTTATTATTTTTCACGTTTTTTTCAATCAAAGGTAATTATTTTTGTCAGAGCAGCAAAAAACTCACCACGAATTTGTGGTTTTAAAAAAATATTTTGGAATTTTTAAAAAGAGGGAAAGCTTGATAAGGCCGATAAAAAGCCAACTTTTAAAAAAATGGATTCTTTAGCGAAATACTTTTTTAAACAATTAGATAAAATTCTATTGAATTCTTGTTCAAATAATTGCATATTTTTTCGCGTCAGGATGCTAACTCGTCATTGAGTAGACATCATTGGCATTCGTTTCCGTGTTTCTGGTCCAATCCCTGGAGGTATGGCAAATGGACGCTAATAACACAATCATCTCTCTAGTTCACGTGAGCAAAGTGTTCGATGGCAATTTCACAGC
Organism: uncultured Bacilli bacterium; assembly: GCA_963722445.1. Lineage (GTDB taxonomy): Bacteria > Bacillota_I > Bacilli_A > RFN20 > CAG-826 > UBA4951. The sequence goes on from CAVRMZ010000001.1 coordinate 42,240, forward strand.
CGTCGATGATTTCAACCTTGATATCCGGAAAGGTGAATTCGTAACTTTGCTTGGACCGTCTGGATGTGGCAAAACCACGACGCTCCGCATGATCGCCGGTTTTGAACTTCCGACCAAAGGGAAAATTCTCCTAAATGGGTTGGATATTACAAATCTTCCGCCATATAAGCGGCCGGTCAATACGGTTTTCCAGCGCTACGCCCTTTTCCCATATCTCGACGTTTACGACAACATCGCTTTCGGACTGAAGCTTAAGAAAATTGAATACACCGAGAAAAATCGCAAAGGCGAGATTGAAACCAAATATCGTCATCTCACCGCCAAAGAAGTCGACGAGAAAGTTGCCAACGCTCTCGAAGTAGTGGATATGTCCGAAATGGAAGATCGGGATATCTCTACGCTTAGTGGAGGCCAGCAACAGCGCGTGGCCATTGCCCGTGCAATTGTCAATGAACCCCAGGTTCTTTTGCTGGATGAACCTTTGAGTGCCCTTGATCGCAAGATGCGCAAAGACATGCAACTCGAATTAAAAGAGATGCACCAAAAACTTGGCATCACTTTCCTTTACGTCACCCATGATCAAGAAGAGGCCTTGACGATGTCGGACACCGTCGTCGTTATGAAAAACGGGGCAATTCAGCAAGTCGGGACGCCCGAGGCTATTTATAATGAACCCCAGTCCGCTTACGTCGCAGACTTCATCGGCGAGTCGAGCATCTATAACGGAACGATGGTCGGCAAGAAAAAAGTCCGTTTCCTTGGAGGCGTTTGGTCTTGCATTGATGACTTCGCTCTCAATGAGAAAGTCGATGTCGTTATCCGTCCAGAAGACGTTATGATCGGGACGCCCGGGAAAGGCACTGTAGATGGTCTTATCACCTCTTGTATCTTTAAAGGAGAGGACTATTCTTACGTCATTAATGTGGGCAAAAACGAATTGACCTGCCGAAATCATATCGCCCGTCAAGTCGGAGCCAAGGTCTCGATCAAGGTGGCCAAAGAAAACCTGCAGATCATGCACAAAGAGCTCACTGAAAACGAATATACCGATGCCTATATCGATAAAAACGGAGACGTTCAGATTTCGGATCATGCTTTTCCTTGCGATCTTACCCAGCTTATCAAAGGAACGAAACTTGAAGATGGTTACCTTGTCGATTCTCGTCTTAAGAAAAAGTATGACCTTACGGATGCCGAAGTCGTCGCCGAATGCGAATTAAGCGCCCCGATTCTTTCCGATGATCTGACCCAGGGCCATTGCACAGGAACGATTGTGACCTCAGTCTGGTTGGGCGATCACTATCAGTACATCGTTCGTACCGATGAAGAAGAAGATTTTGTTTGCAACACGCCTTATCAGTGGAACGAGGGTGATATCGTTTCCGTCGATATTCCCAAGGACAAAATTCGCCTGCGTTTAAAGAAGGACCCGGACGATTATGTCGTTAACTGAAAGAGAAAAGCAATCCCGCTCGAACCAATTGAGCGAGTTTTTTGCATTGAAACGGAAATATCTTGCGATTCCCTATGCGCTTTTTCTTTTGCTCTTCGTTATTTTTCCGCTCCTTCTCATCCTTTTTTATGCCTTCAGCAAGACGACAATCGCGGCGGACGGAACCAAAACCATTTCTTTCTCTTTTGATGCCGCGGTTGGTTTTTTCACCAGCAGCGACAAATGGTCGGTGTTGCTCGTTTCTATTTTCATGGGGATTCAAACGACGATCATTTGTTTAATTCTTTCTTATCCCGCCGCTTATTTCTTAGCCGATAAGAGGTTCAATACAAATAAGGTTCTCGTCATTCTCTTTATCATGCCGATGTGGATCAACTTCGTCATTCGAACTGGCGCGACCCGTGACCTCCTTAACTGGATGGGGCTTTCCGGGGGCACCCATCCTTGGAGCGCGACGCTGATTGGCATGGTCTATAACTTCTTGCCTTTTACGATTCTTCCGCTATACACGACAATGCTTAAACTCGATCGTTCGCAGATCGAAGCGGCTGCCGATCTTGGGGCTAATCCTTCTCAAGTCTTCTTGAAAAACATCCTTTATCAAAGCATTCCGGGGATTGTGGCAGCCAGCGAAATGGTTTTCATGCCGGTCATGTCGAGTTATGTCATTTCCGACACCCTGTCAGAAGGCAAGATAACCTTATTCGGCAACTACATTTATCTCGACTTCACAAACAACTTATGGAGTGAAGGTTCCTTTATGGCTCTCATTATGCTTGCCATTATCGCAATTTCGATGCTATTGACCCGCAATGTCGACAAAGATGCGGCCGAATCGAGAGGAGGCAATTTATGGTGAAGCAAGATCGCAAAAAACTCTTTTTCCGAATTCTGGGCGAAAGCTATATTTGGATTCTTTTGATCATCATGTATTTGCCGGTGCTCGTTCTCATGATATATTCGTTTACCAATAGCACGAATTTAGGGACTTGGAATGGCTTTTCGTTTGAACTCTACGCTAAACTATTTCAAGACAAAGAGGTCCAAATTGCGGTGGGAAATACGGTGATAATCGCCATTGTGGCCGGTGTCCTCTCGACGATTATCGGCTCCTTTGGCGCAGTCGGCGTCTATGAATGCAAGCCTTGGGTTAAGAAGTCCCTTGATTTTGGCACTCAGATTCCAGTCGTGAATCCGGAAATCGTTATTGCGTTGTCGCTCATTGTCATGTTCGTCTTTTTATGGGGAATTTTCGGAAATTTCGGTCTTTCGTTTTGGACCCTTCTCGCCGGGCACCTCGTTCTCTGCGTTCCTTTTGTCTACCTTTCCGTGAAGCCCAAACTCATTCAAATGGACCCCGCTCTTTATGAAGCCGCTCTTGATTTAGGCTGCACGCCGCGGCAAGCGTTGCGCAAAGTTATACTCCCGGAAATTCTTCCTGGGGTTGTGGGCGGCTTTCTCATCGCAATCACGCTTTCGCTTGATGATTTCATCGTCACGGCCTTCACGGCTGGGCCAGGTCTCTTATCGGGAGACAGCACCATTTCCACGATTTCGACCTATGTTGAAGGCATTATCAAAAAGCATCCTTTGCCCGCGGAGCTAAGAGCGCTGTCCACTCTTATTTTCTTATTAGTTCTTTTGCTCATTATCGGCGCGACCATTTATAGCAACGTCAAGGCCAAGCAAGGCAAGAAACGGAAAGGACGGCAATACTAGAATGAAAACCTTAGCGATTTCTCTTTTTTCTTTGGTTTTTTTGGCTAACGCCTCCGGAGCTCCGCTTCTTTCGGAAGCCACTGCCATTCAAAAAGCGGATAACGTGGTAGGCGCCAATAGCCTTTCCTCGGGCGATACCGTCGATTTGAATATCGTGAATTCCGATGATTATATCGGGCCTAACGTCATTCAGGAATTTGAGGATTATTGCAAAGCCACGGATGGGGTCAACGTGAATGTCATTTATTCGACTTTCTCGACCCCGGAAGAAATCCTTGCCAAGATCACGACCGGGAGCGCCACTTATGATCTCGTTAACGACTCCGACTACATCATTCAGAAAATGATGACCCTGAATCTCCTTCGGCCTTTTGCGACGGGAGCAGATCGCACGGCCCTCTATGGAACCCGAAACTCAGGTTGGGAAGACACCTATTCCAGATTCGTTTCGCCTTACCTTCAAAATAAATTCAAAACGATCTCGGCTGATGTCAAAGGGGTATCACAGACTTTGGACAAATACGCTCGCGGGTATATGTGGGGGACGCTAGGCCTAACGTATAATCCTTATTTTTCGGCCTATCAAGGTTTGGAGAAAAAAGCTGACGGAAGCAACGATCCCGATGCCTCGGCGAACGACGTCAAAGTTCAGATGAGCGATTGGAATTCTTTATGGAGCGATAACTTCAAGTCGACTTTCCAAATCAAGGATTCGATGCGGGATACCTATTCGATCGGCCTTATGCATGTTTTTGATTCCGATTTTAAAGAGATTCAGCGTTGGTATGAAAAGGGGACTGATAACGAAGAAAGAGCTTACACGGCTGACGATTACAACCGAGATGTGACGATTATCTTCAACAATATCAATAACATCGATGAGTTCAACACTCTCGTGAAGAAGATCGATCCGACGGCTTCCAAAGCCACGCCTGAGAGCATTGTGGATTCCATTCAAGAGTCCCTCGTCACCCTTAAGGACAATTCCTTTGGCTTGGAAGTCGATAGCGGAAAAACCGATATTACTACGAACAACAAGAGTGGAATCGACACCGCTTGGAGCGGCGATTCCATTACTTCAATGAACCTCGGGGACACCGAATCCTTTGATTTGAGGGGCGATGGCAAAAAAGAGTCCCTTCCCCTTTATTACTCGCTTCCCAAGACCGGAGGCAACATTTGGTTCGACAACTGGGTGATGCTGGATAGCCCTTCTTTGAACCAAGAATATGCGCAAAAGTTCGTGGATTTCATCTCCAATCCCGACGAGATTTCGATCGTGGACAGCAAAGGGAATACCACACAGCACAACATTGCCGTCGAGAACATGAGTTACATTGGCTATACCTCATTCGTGGCTGGCGACGCTTTGATTGACTATGTGCGGGATAGCTACGATCCGCGCACGAAAGCCATGTATGTTTATGATGACACGAACAGCGATTGGCTCTATGACGATAATGGCGACAAGGTCTATAAGAACGGGAGCGGCGTTCATGACGATGGCTTAGATTATGGCGATGCCAATATGGCAGGCTCGACTTTTGCTTTCCCCGTCATTGACGGAGTTGCCTCTTCGGATTGGTCTTCTTATGCTTCCGACAAGGGTTGGACTGGGGTTGACCTGTCCTACTTCTTTGATGGTTCGTTGACCGACTATACCAACGATGTCGACACGAAGTTCTACTCGAGCGAGATCGAAAAGGTGACGGGCAAGAACGTCGCGGGGGAAAAGGAAACCGTTTATGTGGGAAGACAGTTCTTAGCCCAATATCCCACCGAAGACAAGCTGAACAAGGGAACGGTTCTTGACCAAATCCCGAGTTTGGCGGTCATGGAGGATTATGGCACCTCCAATAACACCTATGTCTTGCGGATGTGGGAGAACGTGAAAAGCAGCGGGGCTATTGAGACTTGGGTCATCGTGGTGCTAGCCGTTGAAGGAGCGCTTGCCATTGGCTTTGGGACTTACTTCTTCTCCAAAAAGCGAACGGCGAAACTCTTACGCCGAAAGCGGCGCGAAGAAAGCCTTAAAAAATAAACGAAAGCGCTTTTCCAAGTGGGAAGGCGCTTTTCGTTGATGGAATCCTCCTCAAAGATAAGGTAAAATAAAAACACAACATTATGGGAAATAAAAAAAGCCTCGTCTATTTCCAGTCGGGGGGACCCACCGCGGTTATTAATTCTTCGCTTTATGGCGTGATCAGCGAAGCCAAAAAACACACTGAAGAACTCTTTGGTGTTTATGGCTCTCTTCATGGGGTGGAAGGCCTCATCAAAGACGAGATCGTGGATTTGGGCGACGAAGATCCGAAAGAAATCGCCTTGCTCAAGCAAACCCCAGGGGCCGCATTAGGGTCCACCCGGACAAGGCTGCCCTCGGATGGCGATCCCTTATTTCAAAAAATCGTGTCCACGATAAAGCGCCATGAAATTGGTTATATTTTGGTCAATGGGGGCAACGATTCCATGGACACCTGCGCTCGCTTAGCTCGGTTTTTCAAGAACAATTCCATCGACGTCAAGATTTTAGGAATTCCGAAGACCATTGATAACGACCTCTTGATCACCGATCATTCTGTGGGATATCCTAGCGCCGCTAAGCACATCATGAACAGCCTCAAGATGGCGGTTCTTGATGCCAAAGCCTACCGAAAAGGGAAAGTGCTGCTGGTGGAAATCATGGGGCGGGACACCGGATGGCTCACCGCTGCGGCGGATTTGTTGCCAGAAGGGGAACGTCCTGATTACATTTATCTTCCGGAAATGAAATTTTCTTTGGACCAGTTTTTAGGGGAAGTGAAAGCCACCTATGAGCGCCAGGGCTATTGTGTCGCCGCTATATCGGAAGGCTTGCCGATGGTTCATATCAATGAAGGGCGAGTCGATTCTTTTGGCCATCAGTCCCTCGAAGGGGTCTGCCTTTCTCTTGCCGGTTGCATTTCTTCGCGCTTGGGAATCGGCACCCGAACCTTCGAACTGTCGCTTCCTCAACGGGCGGATCCGATGCTCGTCAGCGCAGTGGATCGGAGCGAGGCTATCCGAATTGGGAGTTTTGCCGTCAAGAAGCTTTTGGAAGGCGAGACGGGGCAAATGGTTTGCATCCAGCGGCTTTCTTCCTCGCCCTATAAGTCGAAGTTTATTTTTGCTCCAGCGGAAGTCATTGCGAACCAAGAAAAGAAAATCCCTGCAGATTGGCTTTATGATACGACTCGATTAAGCGATTCTTTTCGGAAGTATCTCGCACCCCTTGTTCAAGGAGAAGTCAAAGTCGAATGCAAGGACGGCACGTTTTGCTCCGCCCATCTTCAGCTCAAGCGCGTTAAGTGATTTAAACCTTAACTCTTTAAAATAGAAAGTTCCTTTTTGGAGTGGAAGGCTTTAACAATTGATAGGTAAAATGCTCGATGGTATAATCCACTCGCTGCATCCGTAGCCAAGCGGTAAGGCAGGTGACTGCAACTCACCAACCGACGGTTCGATTCCGCCCGGATGCTCCAAAAAAAGATGGTTGCTAACCAAAAGTTAGTGAACTATAGTGTTTAGGCTATCTTCTCGGGTAGCCCAAAGTGCGCCAGTAGCTCAGCTGGATAGAGTAGCAGACTACGAATCTGCGGGTCACGGGTTCGAATCCTGTCTGGCGCGCCAATCTCGGGATGTAGCGCAGCTTGGTTAACGCGTCTGGTTTGGGACCAGAAGATCGCGAGTTCAAATCTCGCCATCCCGACCAAGTTGCCAAAAGCCGCCGATAAAATGGCGGTTTTTATTTTTTGGGTATAAATTTTGGGCATAAACCCCCTTTTTTGTTGACGAAGTTTTCGGCCTTGTTATATCTCTCCTTAAAAGAACGGCTTGCCTTCTATTGATTTTTCGCAAAAGAAAAAACAGGTTCGGCGGCCCGGATTCTCGCTCTCCACAGGACTACTTTACGCCGGCCTTACGATGATGGAGAAGGGTTTCAAAAAAAAGCATCGCAGAGGCCCTGAACAATTTGCCGGACGGACAGAAATTGACTCTCCTTTGAATAGTTCAAAAAGATAGGGGCTCTAAATTTGAAAATTGAAAACAGCCCTCAACGGGAACCATTTTGCTTTTTGGATGGCCTAAAGCCCATAGGTCATTTATCAGGTTTTTTCTGATTTTTGCGCAGCGATTCCTGCCACTCATCCAGAAGCTTCAGCCAGGTGAAGCGCTTGTGGAGCTCGAACCAAGCGATCCCATTGACGAGGGCGAGCGGGAGCCAGACCGCGAAGTACCACAGCATGTCCATGCTGATCGTCATCTGGCCGCCGTCGGCCTCATATCTCGTGTGGAAGGCCGCGTCGGCCATCATCCCGGCGAGAACGAGAAAATAGCAAGCAGGCTCGATGAAGACGTAGCGGCGCTTCCTGATGAGGCGGGCCTTCAGCTGGGCGGACAGCCAAAAAGCCGCGGCGAGGGCGAAGAGGGCGCCCCAGACGCTGTAAAGGAAATAGGGGAACCAGCCGAAGAACGGCGTCATCTCGTAGCCGAAGAGATGCGCCAGGGTGCCGAGGGCGAGCGCCGTCACGGGGACGGCGAGGTCGAGGAAGACCAGATGCTTGGTCTCTCGGTGGCTCAGCTTCCCGCCGGCGTCCTGGTCCACGAGAAAACTGGTGATTTTCAGCATGATTTATATTAGAACGTCGGAAACCCATTTCCAATTGGGGCCGCTCAAGGCCTTTAAAGCTTTTTAGAAAAAAGGAATGAACAAAATATTACATTTGTTTTTTTGAAACGAGGTCTCTTTGTATTTGCTTCTTTGCGGAAACAAAAGCCTCGGTTACGGTTGGATCAAAATGCGTTCCTTCTTCGGCTTTGATCATGGTAATTGCTTCTTCGAAGCGGTAAGGTTTTTTGTAGGGCCGTTCCGAAATAAGGGCATCGAAGACGTCAGCCACCGCGACGATTCTTCCGCTGAGGGGGATTTCCTCGCCTTTTAAGCCTTGGGGATAGCCCTTACCATCCCATCTTTCATGATGGGTGAAGGCGATCTCCGCGGCCAAAGCCAGATAAGAAGCATCCGGAATTTCGTTCATGATTTTTTCAATAAGGCGCTTTCCCTCCGTTGTATGGGTCTTCATCACCTCGAATTCGGCCGGAGTCAACTTTTCTGGCTTGTTCAGGATAGCATCTGGAATGGCAATCTTTCCAATGTCGTGAAGGGGAGAGGCGTCAATCAATAGACTGATGTATTCCGGAGACAACTGTTTGGGGAATTCCCCGTTTTTAGCAAGTTCCTTGGCAATCGTTTCGGAAAAGAGCGAAACTCGGCGGGCATGCTCCCCCGTCACTTTGTCTCGCGATTCAAGAATTTCCGCAAAAGCGATTGTGATTTTTTTGCGAATTCTGGCGATTTCTGGGCTAAGGGGATCCCCACGGAAGACGAGAAGCGAAGTCTGCTCGGATGCTTGAACCAGGCGGGCTGTTTCATTACGCAGCTTGATGAGTTTCCCGAATTTTTCCAAACCGTCCAAAGATACTTTTTCTCCCCAAGGAATGGTGGAATCAAGGTACTGAAGTCTTTTTCTTGGGTCTTTTAAGCCAAGTGCCTTCTTAATGATTTCCAGAATTCTACAATCTTCCATTCCTGCTTTAACCTTCCAATTTTTGATACTTTACGTAAAGAACTAAAAAGTACACTTTTTTATATGGGCTAGTTTTGAAAAGACAAACATGCATTTTGTAAATATTCTATTGAAATATGAGTTTTCGTAAGCGATAATTCTTTGACAAGGGGTTGTATAGATAAGTGTACTTTTGCGGACTTCGGCATTTTTCGTAACCTCGTCGGGGGATAATGTTTCTCGAAGGCGGGAAAGCGCATGGAATATGGCTACGTTAGAGTAAGTTCTCGGGACCAGAACGTTGCCAGACAGATGGACGACATGAAAAGACTTGGGATTCCAAAGGATCGGGTTTTTATCGATTATCAATCCGGGAAAGACTTTGAGCGGAAGAATTACAAAAGGCTTCTTTCAGTGTTGAAGAAAAGCGATCTCGTCGCGATTAAATCGATTGATCGTCTAGGAAGGGACTATCAGATGATCATCGATGAATGGCGGCGGATCACCAAGGTGATCGGGGCCGATATCCTTGTCATCGACATGCCTCTTTTGGATACACGCGAGACCGGTGGCCAAGGTTTGGTTGGACGTTTCATCAGCGACATCGTTCTTCAAATTCTTTCCTTCGTCGCGGAGAACGAGCGGACTAACATCAAAGAGCGACAAGCTGAGGGCATTAAGCTCGCCAAAGAGCGGGGCGTGCGATTTGGACGGCCTCGGAAAGGGATTCCAGAAAAAGCAGGCCTCTTCCTAGAGGAATATCGGAAAGGCGCCATCACGGCTGGGGAAGCTGCCAGAAGAATCGGGATCTCGCGATCCACCTTTTTTAAACTACGTTCCGAAAAAATGAAAGCAAACAAAAAATAGCCTAGATTTTTTCTTCTTTTTCTGTCGTTTTTTCAAAGCAATCAAATCAACAAGAAAAACAAAAAAACAATGTAAAATTTAATAAAATCACTATTCGTGTCATTCTTATTTTTATTTTCGTTCAAGACGAATTTTAAAGGAATCAGCAATTTTAATTGACGGTAAGGAAAATCAAAGAGAAATTGGCACTAGCCCAGGGATCATTGAAGTAAAACACCAATGTAGAAAAAGCCAGTCGTTTGCTTATTCCAGGCACCATTATCAGAAAACAAGGAGCCATTTCCGAAAGCGATAACCCCACTACTTAAATCTGCTTCAACTAAGATATCGCTGGAAACCCTTCCTGCAGCCACAGAATAAACCGTATTATTGCACCATGAGTGGCGTCAAAAGCGAAGGTCTTGGTGCTTGCGGTTGCCACGGCGGCATTTCAAAAACCTGAGTTTTCATAATGAACCGCTGTTTTGCAAGGATAATGAGGCTTTTTTTCTTGGCCAATCGCTAATATGATTCCCCTTTTAAGCCGTTTTGAAGGAACTTGGACAGAATGGTCTTTCGTGTCACGATACCGATGAAGAGACCTCGGTCATCGACCACCGGGACGTAGTTCTGCGCGAGGATAACGCCATAAAGATCTTCGATTTCACTTGAAACCCCGACGGTCGCGATGGTGCGAGTAGGTTTGATCTGAGAAATCGGGCGACGCTCCAACTCGTCGAAATCGAGGCGATTGTCTTTGAGAAACCATAGGAAATCACCTTCCCCAAGGGAATAGAGATAGCGGCCCGTTTCTTTATCGAGGACAGGGATTTCTGAGTATTTCCGCTGACCCATTTTTTCAAGGGCTTGGCGAATCGTCATGTCGCCGCAAAGGAATTCAACTTGATTCTTCGGGGTGAGAAAAGGAAGGATGTTCATCAACCGATATTACCATGAGTAGGAATCTTTCGGAAACGAATAATGAAAAATCAGGCTTTTTCTTTAGGAAAACCAGATATTTGCGATAATTAAGCTTTTGCTCTCATTGTGCGCGGCGAATTTGAAGATAACCGATTAAAAAGGAAGCTAAGAGAGTAAGAAGCAAGATCCCGCCGACAGCAAAAAGCACCCCAGAGTTCAGACGAAAATATTGGCCGCTCTGCCTTCAGCCACCGTCAAAGAGGAACAATCCCCTAAGAGAAAATAAGCCCCGCTTACGCTAAAAAAAGCGGCTGCGATTTCGATGATTCCCATGATCATCAGCGGAGTCTTCATGTCTTTGAACGTGGTCTTGGCGGGACAAGCGGTGCTAATTTTAGCTTTTATCGTCAAATTGATGATAGCGTATTGAAGAAAAGCAAATCCTAGAAAGACCAGCGCAATGATGGTGGAATCTGCCCATGAAAAGGGGTTCCTTTTTTCGTATAAAATTCGGGTTTCCTTGAGCGGTGGGAAATCGGCGAGGTTCCGGAAAGATGATTCTGCGTAAAACGAAGCCCCAAAAAGGCCTCTTTGCCGATGGGAAGATATTACTTGCTTTAAGGATTCGATTGGATCGCTTCGTTTTCATAGCCAACTAAAGAAACCGCCAATAGTAAAGCGAGGAAAGCAAATGCCGTTGTTTTGTTTTTTTGTCGATATGGCCTTTCGATAAATACTCAGAAAAAGAAGTAAAGGTCTAAAGAAGTTCAATGAATAATATCAGGCGATTATCTAGGGCAATCGGTAAAATCCGATATTTTAAAAATGTAAGGGCTTAACAGCGTTTTTCTTCTTTTTATATTTTTGCAAATATCCGAAACGATCCTCTCAATTTCGCTTCTTGCTGGGTTATTTTTCCTAAAAAATAAGCCAAAGCCTTGTTCCTGATGCAAAATATAACGATAATTATCAATAACGTTTTTCTTGCTTTCTGAAAGTGGGGGCTAAAAGTGGATTTCATCAAGAAACTGTTTCGAAGCCATCATCCGTACGATTTGCCGAAAAGCGACGCTCTTTTCGTCAAGGCCATGCGTCAGAACGTAACCTGGCACTATGCACACTGCCCCGATTACAAAAGGATTCTCGATGAGCAAGGCTTTTCTCCTGCCTCCATCCTCGCGATGGCGGACCTCGCTAAGATCCCGCCCCTTCCGACCCTGTATTTCAAGCACCATTACCTCAGCTCCCTTTCCGATAAGAAGATGATCCTCAAAGCCACGTCAAGCGGAACCTCGGGCCATAACCAATCCAAGATCGGCTATGATGCCTATACGCTATTAAGAGGCTGGGAGATGGTGAAGCGGACTTTCGCTTATCACAAGATCTGGAGCCTTCGCCCTACCCATTTCCTTATTTTTGGCTATGAGCCGCATCGCGGCAACGACAAGGGAATCGCCAAAACCGCTTGGGGTTTCACTTTTTCGGCGCCGGCCCTCAGCAAGGACTATGCGATCCGCTGGATGGACGGGAGCTACCAAGTCGATTTGGATAACATCGAGAAGAAACTCGTTAAATACGCGAAGGGACATCACCCCGTGAGGTCTTTGGGCTTTCCGGCCTATACCTATTTTCTTCTTGAGCAAATGAAAGCCCATGGGATCAAGGTCGTGCTGCCTCCAGGAAGCCTTTTGACCTTAGGTGGGGGCTGGAAGGAATTCTATGCCCAAGCCGTCTCGAAGCAGGCTTTTTATGATCTGGCCTTTGAAGTCTTGGGACTGAAGGACAATGCGATCATCGAGTTCTTTGGGGCGGTGGAGCACCCGATTCTGTGGACGGATTGCCACAGCCATCATTTCCATGTTCCGGTCTACGCGCGGGTGATTATCCGGGATCCGGATACCTTAGCGCCCGTTCCCTCTGGCCAAATGGGGCTCATCAACCTTTTGACCCCGATGAGCAAGGCCTGCCCTCTATCGAGCGTGATGACCGATGACTTAGGGATACTTCACGATGAGCCCTGCCCTTGTGGCGTCTCTTCTCCGTATTTGGAGATCGTGGGTCGGGTGGGAATCGAGGATATCAAGACTTGCGCGGCGGGTGCTGAGGATCTCCTCAAGGAGCAAAAGAAATGATTTTGGCCCATGGAAGAATCGTCGAAGAATCGAAACAAGGAGAGGTCATCGCTTCGTTAAAAGACGAAATCCCTTTGACGTTAGCCCAGGAAGCCTTGAATCCCGAAAAGGTGATCGGGGCTTGCGACCGCCTGTCCAAGCGGGCGCAGGCAGGGGAGTTCGACGCGATCGCGAAGCCTCTTCTGGGAATGGCCCATCTTTCTTACGAAACCTATTTGTCCTACGCGAAAATGTTCGATGGCGAGGGTTTGCGGAAGAAACTGGTCCTTGAAGAGGCAGGCTATCCTCAAGGCGTCGAAGAGGTGAGCCCTCATCTTTGTCGGAAAAGGGTGCCCTTGGGGGTACTCCTTCATATCGCCGCTGGGAACGTCGACGTTTTGCCAGCCTACTCCGTCATCGAAGGCCTATTGGCGGGCAACATCAATCTCTTGAAGCTCCCGACGGGGGACAAGGGTTTGTCGGTCACGCTTTTGTCAGAACTCATCAAAGAAGAACCATCTCTTGCCGATTATATCTATGTTTTCGATGTGCCTTCGACGGAGCTTGAGACGATGAAGGAGCTGGCCCAGATGGCCAACGCGATCGTCGTTTGGGGCGGGGACGCCGCCGTCAAAGGGGTGCGGGGGCTGGCCGAACCGAATTGCAAGATCATCGAATGGGGGCATAAGCTCTCCTTTGCCTATGCCACGAGCAAAGCGAGCGATGGGCAATTAGCGAAACTCGCCGCGGATATCTGCCAGACCAATCAAGTCATGTGCTCTTCGTGCCAAGGAATCTATCTCGACACCGAAAGCGATGACGAAGCGAAGTCCTTTGCCGAACGCTTCTTTGAAATCCTGAAGAAAAAGAACCTCGAAATGGGAAAGGCTTCCTTGGGCATGCGGGCCAAGGCGGCGCTCAACGTCTACAACGAAAAGCTGGAAGGAAAAAGCCTTGTTCTTTCGTCCGATGGCGTGAGCGTCATCGTCTATCCGGACGAAGCGCTTACCCTTTCGTTCCTTTTCCGGAATGTTTGGATTCGAAAGCTGCCTGAGCAAAGGATCATTTCGGTCCTAAGGCCTTATCGCGGATATCTCCAAAGCTGCGCCTTGTGCTCCGAAGGTGAAAAAGCAGGGGCAATCACGGATTTGCTCATCAAAGCAGGCCTTTGTAGAATTTGCGACGGGGAACTGTCGGCGTTCGCTGAAGGCGAATCCCATGATGGGACTTATCCTTTAAAGGAATATTCGCGGATTGTTGACCTCGAGAAATAAGCCAAACGTTCCTTCCATGCTTGAACGCCCGCAGTTTTCTTATAATTCTTCACGGAAAAAAGCGCGCCCGATTTCAACATTTTTGATCTTCATCGCGCCTAGACGGCAATAGTCGATCCGCTGTTTTCAAAGAAAAAAGCCATCATTTTAGCTCGGCACTATAATATTTCCATTGTGATCAAACGAGGCACCGTCCATGACCTTAAGCGAACAGATCGAATCCTATCAACCCTATAACGCGCAAGAAGAGAAGGACAAGGCCCTTATCCTTCATTGCCTTAAAACCGAAAAGGATATCTTCACGCGGGACAACGCCCTTGCCCATATGACCGCCTCCGCTTGGGTCGTCAATCACGATCGGACGAAAGCTCTCATGGTGTTTCATAACATCTATAACTCCTGGTCTTGGCTCGGGGGCCATGCCGATGGGGATGAAGATCTTTTGCGAGTGGCGATCCGAGAAGTCAAAGAGGAAAGCGGCCTTGTCGACGTCAAAGCCCTCTCAAAGGATATCTTCTCCTTGGAAGTTTTGACCGTGGATGGCCATATCAAAAGAGGGGCCTACGTCTCGAGCCATCTGCATCTCAATGTCACGTATCTCTTAGAAGCGGACGATTCCGAAGCCCTTCATATCAAAGCGGACGAGAACAAAGGCGTGAAATGGTTCACCCTCGAAGGGGCTCTCGCGGCCTCTAGCGAAGACTGGTTCAAAAAGCATATCTACAACAAGCTGAACGCAAAGCTCAGGGCTTTTGGGAAATAAGGCTTTTGGTTTCAACAAATATCGCGCAAAAGCTGTTCGGGCCTATCATCGTCTTGACGGGGGCTTTTCATGGGAAAGATCAGAAGGCGCTTGGGGCTTGCGAAGGGACGGATACCTATCATACCCGCTAGCTTAGCGCTGACGGCTATTCCCCCACGGCCTTGTTCCGCGCCTGGGGCGAAAAAACCATCGCGGGAGCAGAACTCATGGTCGAAGGCATCACCCGGTTCCATATAAATCCATGCCCAAGAGCAACCTTGGAATCGCTGCGGGAGGGGCTTCCGCGGATCAAAGCCTGGTCTTCACGATGAGTGAGAAAACTTCGGCAGCCGCATCGCCATAAAAAAGAAATAAGGCCTTTGGAAAGGGGATCCAACGGCCTTATTTCGCTAAATAGACAAATTACTTCGTCGCGTGGGCTTTGGCCCATTCCACGATATCCTGATCGCCTTCGATTTTTCGGACGCCGGCTTTGGAAGGAATCAAGAGAACCGGGACTTCTTCGATCCCATAGGACCGGATTAATTTTTTGCCTTCGCTCGTGGCCCAGTCGGACTGGTCATAGACGATTCCGTATTTTTTGAACGCCTTTTCGGCGGCCAAGCAATGGGGGCAGCCCGTCAGCATCGCCAAGGTGAGTTTCGTGATCGCCGCGCCTTGACTAGAGGCTTTGGCGCCTTCGTCCTTTTTCGCCACGGGCGTGGCTTTTTCTTTGAGGGCCTTCTCGATTCCTTGATGGATTTCCTCAAAGGAAGCGGTGGGCTCATAGCGGGCCAAGACGTTGCCATTTCTGCCAATCAGGAACTTCGTGAAATTCCATTTGATGGAGGGGGTCTTTTCCCATAAAGGATCCGCTTTGGCGTTGATGCCGCTTAGGATCGCCGCGAGCTTGTGCTTCTTATCGAAGCCCTCGAACCCTTTTTGGCTCACCAAAAACTTATAAAGCGGGATGGCTCTCGCCCCGTTGACGTTGATTTTGGCGAAGCGGGGGAAGGTGGTTCCGAAGGTCAAGGAGCAAAACGAGCTGATCTCCTTGACGGCTTCCGGGGCTTGCTTCCCGAATTGGTTGCAGGGGAAATCCAAGACCACGAAGCCTTTGTCCTGATACTTCTCGTAAGTCGCTTCGATGTCTTTATAGGTGGGGGTGAAGCCACAATGCGTGGCGGTGTTGACGATAAGGAGAACTTTTCCTTCATAAGTCGAGAGCGCAACGGTTTTGCCGTTTTCGTCTTTCACGCTGAAATCGTAGATAGTCATGAGATCGTACCTTCTTTCATTCTCATAACTATGACCCCCTAAGGCCCATATTCAAAGGAGATGCTCCCGAAGCGACCCCCCGCCTGCCTTTCTAAAAAACTCCGCGCCCTCTATACTTATGGCGTGAATATTCTCTTGATTGAATTATCCTCCGCCTTGGCTCCCAGCAAGAGCAAGGCCTTTGAGGAGGCTTCCCGTCGCTTCCTCAAAGAGGTTGGAAGCCCCGATATCACCTTCTCTTCGTCTCGGGTGTCCGAAGGCGACTTAACGGTCTTCTACCTCGCAGGCGGGGGCACGGAAGCGCCGTTCCGCAAGGTTTATGCCAATTACCCGGAGCCTTATTATTTTCTCGTTCGCGAGGAAGCCAACTCTTTGGCCTCGGCCCTCGAGATTCTTTCGTTCCTTCAAAGCAAGGGGCTGCGCGGCCAGATCATTGAGGGCGAGAGCAAAAAGATCCATGAGGATTTGCTTTCTTTGGCCTCCGCGAGCAAGGCCAAGGAGTTTTTGGCCTCCTCGCGATTGGGGATCATCGGCGAACCTTCGGATTGGCTCATCGCCTCTTCCCTCGATTTCGCGAAAGCCAAGGCGATCTTCGGGACGGAATTCGTTTCGATCCCATTCGGGGTGCTCGAAGAGGAAATGGTGCACGAGCCCTTGCTCGGCATAGACCTGCCGCAAGGCTTAAAAGGCCCGCTTCCGGATAAAGCGACCCTTGAAGGGGCTTTGCGGATTTATGGGGCCTTGCTCAGGATCACCCGGAAATACTCCCTTAGCGGCTTCTCTTTGCGGTGCTTCGACTTGATAGGCAAGTATAAGAGCACCGCTTGCCTTGCTTTGGGGTTATTGAACTCCGAAGGCCTGTCCGCGGGCTGCGAAGGAGACGAAGCTTCTTTGCTTAGCATGCATATCCTGAGGGCTTTAGGCAAACCTTCCTTCCAGGCCAATCCCGCCTTGATCGATCCCCTCAAAAAGCGCCTCGTCTTGGCCCATTGCACTTTGCCTTTGGCGATGGCGAGTTCCTATCGCCTTTTGACCCACTATGAAAGCGGGCTTGGAATCGGGATTCGGGGCCGCTTCCTCAGCGAGCCCGTCACGATCTTCAAACTATCCCCCGCCTTGGATTCCTATCATCTTCTGCGAGGCAAGATCGTCGCTAACCTGGAGCAAGACAATCTTTGCCGGAGCCAAGTGGCGGTGGATTTATTGGACTCGCCCGAGCCTTTATTGGACCATCCTTATGGCAACCACCTTCTATTAGCCTATGGCGACGAGAAGAAGCCCCTAGTGGCTTTGCTCGACGCTTTGGGGATAAAGAGCCAAGACTAAGATGAGCATCCGTTTAGCGGTTGCGGGGGACTTCCCCTCGCTCTCAAGGATTTATCAAGAAGCCCGCGCTTTCATGAAAGCGGAGGGCAACCCCACCCAATGGGGCGAAAGCCATCCCTCGGCCTCTTTTCTTGAAGAGGATCTCGCGCAGGGCGAACTGTATGTCCTCTATGATCGAGAAGGCCTTTATGGCGCTTTTAGCCTCAATTCGGGCGAAGATCCGACCTATCTCCACATCGAAGGGCGGTGGCGCTCTTCCTTGCCTTATCTCACGATTCATTCCTTGGCGAGCGATGGCACCCATCGTCAGGTCTTCTTGGAAGTGCTGAGCTTCGCTTTGGCCCGCTCCAAGCACTTAAGGATCGACACCCACGAAAAGAACGCTTTGATGCGGAAACTCATCGTCGAGAATGGTTTCGTTTACACGGGCCGGTGCCTCGAGCCCGATGGGAGCCTCCGGCTTTGCTATGAGCGGGGCTTCTAAGGAATTTGCCTCCTCAGGAAAGGCTTTTTGACGCAAGCGGCGATTTAAAGCCTAAGATAAAAGGCAGCGAGGAAATCACCCATGCTCACGATTGAAAACCAAAACCTGAAAGTCGTCATCAACGAACTCGGAGCCGAACTCACCTCCGTTTACGATAAAGCCACGAAACTCGAACTCCTGTATCAGAAAGACGGGGTTTGGCCCCATCAGGATGTCGTGATGTTTCCGTTTATCGGGCCCGATAAGGACTACGTGATCAACGGATCGCATTATTCCTGCCCGACTCAGCATGGCTTTGCGAGGTCGCTGACTTTTGAGCAAGTGGCCCTAAACGGCGATTCCGCGGTCTTGCGGATCCAGGATACCGCCGACACCAAATCGTCTTATCCTTTCTCCTTTGCCTTAACGGTGACTTACGCCTTAGGCAAGAATGGCTTGAAACGCTCCTTCCTGATCGAGAACAAAGGCAGTGAGCCTTTGCCCTTCGCTTTGGGGGACCATGCGGCCTATAAAGCCCATTTCGGCAGCGCCATCTTGCACTTGGGGGACGCGCCGTTAACGTATTTGCCACGCGCCAATTTCGTCTTGCATAACCCGCTGCCGTTTGAAAAAGGCGGGGATGTGCTCCTCCTCAAAGAGGATTTCGCCAAATATGAGACGATCGTCCTTTTAAATCCTCGTCATCCGATTTCCCTGTCGACGGGCTTTGGCGAGAAAATCGCCTATCACTTCCATTCGCCCTATATCGCCATCTGGTCCCCGAGCGCCGATTCGGATTTCCTTTGCGTGGAGCCATGGTGGGGCTTGCCCGAATACGAAGGCATGCCGTTGGAGATCAAAGACCGGAAATCTGAGAACGTCGTCGCGAAATCGCTGCTTCTTGAAGAGACGATTTCCTATTCCGAAGACGAAATCAGCGACCAATAACCCTTTTAAATATCAGTAATTGCCTCTTTGCCTCCCCTTCCTATGAATCGCTTTCCTGCGGTGCTATCATGAGTTAAGTTAATCCGATAGCGCGTTCATTAGGCAGGGACCTTCATGGCAGAAAAATTTGAGGCGCCGAAACCGAGACCCTCGATTTTGAGCGAAAGCGAGGAAAGCGAAGCTCTCATTGAGAGCGGGAAACTGATCAATGAGTGCTTTTCCGTGTTTGGGGGAGGCCGTTCCCTTTCTTCGGGCATCGATCTCGTCTTGAATGAGCTTGGCTCTTTCTACGCCGCGGACGGGGCTCACCTCTTCAAAATCGAGAGCGCGACTTTTTCCTGCCTCGCCGAATGGCGCCGGCGCGGCATGGCCAAGCGAATCGATTTTTTCCAAAACATCCCGAACGTTTCCTTGGAAGCGATGAAACATTATTTGAGCGAAGGGCATGGCTTTTTGCTCCAGAATAAGGGCGACCCTTCCGACCCGTTGTTTTCCGTTTTGAAATCCATCGACGAACCCAACGTGAAAAGCCTTGGCTCCGCCCCGCTTTTCCTTGAGGGCTCGCTTTACGGTTTCTTGACGCTCGAGAACCCCTCCGCCCCTTGTTTAGAGAACATCGGAGATGTTCTTTTGAGCGTGGCTTTCATCCTTGGGAACGCCATCCACGACGACAAGACGAACCATCTTTTGTCCTTTGATGCCTTGACGGGGCTTCCGAATATCGAAGAAGCGGATTATCTCATCAGCGAAAGAATCAAGAACGTCCAGCCCAAGCACCGCTACATCCTCATGAAATTCGACGTGCAGCGCTTTGAGTTCATCGATTCGTACTATGGCATCCATTTCGGGTCTTTCCTCATCAAAAAAGTGGCCCGCTTCCTTTCAACCAAATGCCCCAACGTCCTCGTGGTGGCCCGCGTTCCCAATAGCGACATCTTCTATTCTCTCATCGACGACGATCCCGCTCTTCTCAAAGCGACGGTAAAAGACTTCTCGCTTTCCTTCGTCAACGAGAACAACAACATCGCCTACGGCGGGGTCTTCGGAGCCTATGTGATCAAGGATCCCACGGAAAGCTTTTCCTCGATCGACGGGAAGGTTTCCTTGGCCCATTCCGAGGCCAAAAAGGATACGGCGGGGCACTTTGTGATGTACGACGAGAAACTGGAGAAACGTTCCCTGTTCGAGGAGATGGTTCTCTCGTCTTTCGAGAAGGCGATCGCCAACCATGAGTTCGAGGTTTTCGTCCAACCGCAATATGACATGGCCCGCGACTATTTCATCGGAGGGGAAGCCCTTTGCCGTTGGAAGAAGGATGGGGAGTTCTATATGCCCAATTCCTTCATTCCCGTCCTTGAGAAAAACGGCTACATCCCCCTTCTCGACCGCTACATGCTCAAAGAGACCTTGATCATCATCCGGCGCTGGATCGATCACTATAACAAAGTCGTCCCCATTTCCCTCAATCTTTCCCGCGTCGACTTTTACGACGACAACCTCTTGGCCGAGCTTTTGGACCTCATCGACCGCTATCACGTGCCTCACGAAGACATCCGCTTCGAGATCACCGAAAGCGTTTATATGGAGCAGATGGCCCGCATCATCAAGTTCACCGGGGACGCCCGAAAGGTCGGGCTTGCCGTCATCATGGATGATTTCGGCTCGGGCTACTCTTCTCTTAACGCCCTCAAGGATCTCGATATCGCGATGCTCAAGCTCGACTATGGCTTCCTCGTCGCAACCGACAACGTGGATCGGAGAAATGCCATCATCACTTCCGTCATCGACCTTTGCAAGCGCCTTGCCTTGCCGCTCGTGGTGGAGGGGGTGGAAAGGGTCGAGGATGTCAGTTTCTTGCGGGAGTTCGGCGTCCGCTTCATTCAGGGGTACTACTTCGGGAAGCCGATGCCGGTCGCGGATTTCGAGAAACTCAAACTCAACTTCTTGGCCCCGCAGAAGCCTGCCAAAATCGACAAAGGCCTTTTGACGGCGATCTTCAACCCAAGGAGCATGATCAACCGGCTTTTCAACCGTTCCTTCGTGCAGTATGGGATCTACCGTTACAAATCCGGGCATCTCGAATCCGTCCTTCAGAACGAGGAGCTGAGCCGTTCCCCGGCCTTTCAGGATCTCAATACCTCCGGAGGTCTCGTCGACATGATGGAAGCGGTGCGGCCCGCCGATCGGAAGATCTTCCGCGAATACCTCGACAGCGTCGTCGCGAAGAAACCCAACCTTGGCTATATCTATTATCGGAACGTCGTGGGCAAGGACTCGGTGAACACGAAATGCCGGGCTACCCTCTTGGACAAAAAAGACAGTTTTGCCACTTTGCTCCTCGAATCCTTCACGGTTTCGTCCATCGATGACACCCTGCCCTCCGAGCGCTTCATGGTCACGGGAGAGGCATTCTATTATTTCGAAACCATGGCGGGGGCCTTCTTCATCATCTCCGAGAACAAGCGGATTCTCTATCTGAACGAAGCGACCAAGCGGCGCTTCCCCGGCGCCCACCTAGGCGCCAGCTGCCATCAGTTGGCCTTGTTCGATGAGGACTGCGCCCATTGCCCCTTCCATAACGTCAATAAGCCTCAGTGCTTCTATGCCAAAAGGATCAATCAGTTCATCGATTTCTCTTCCGTCCATGTTTCCTATAACGGCGAGCCCGCGTTTCTAGTGGAGCTTTGCCCCACGCTTCTTCTTGGCCCGCTGTCCGAGAAAGGGACGATGTCGCGGATGAACACGGCCGCCCAAGGCTTATTGAATGCCTATCTCGAGGTCGATCTCGGCACCGGCCTTTACAAAAAATACGAATTCGGGAAGCTCTCACTCGACTTTGGGGATGTCGGGAGCATCGACAAATCCATCGCTTCGATGATCCAGCGGCATTTTTTCGACGAGGAAACCACCCATCGCATTCGGAAATACCTCTCGCTCAAGGGCCTGCGGGAAGCGGCGAAGAAGGGCTACGCGATGCGGGTTCGCTTCAAAATCGGGGAGAAGGAAAACAACTGGATCGAGGACAACATGACGTTCATCAAGGAGACCAGGCATGCCTACGCTTGCATCTGCATTCGCGATATCACGGAAGAGGTCCGGCAGGATTACGATTCTTTGACGAATCTTTATAACCGTTCGGCGGGGCGGGTCGCGATCGACGATTTCCTGACCGAGAACCTGAAGGTGAGAACCCTCTTCGAGATCCTCGACATCAACAAGTTCAAGGATATCAACGATACCTATGGCCACCCGATGGGGGACCAAGTCCTCATCGGCTTGGCGAGCGTTATGAAAGGGCTCCCCAAGGCCTATGCTTTCTTCACGCGCCTCGGCGGCGACGAATTCGTGTTCATCCACAAAGCCGTCCCTTTTGCCTTCGACTTCGCCAAAGCCAACGCCGAGTTCCAAGCCAGATTCCGGAAAGTGGGGGAAAAGCTGGGCCTTTCCCTCCCCACCACGGTCGCGATCGGAATCGCCATCTTCCCGCGGGACGGGCTCACGTTCGACTCGCTTTATGCCGTCGCTGACCGCGACATGTACGAAAAAAAGAAAAAAACGGGGGAAGCGGTCCTCGCTCCCGCCGCCTTGCCAAAGAAAAAACAAAAATCAGCGTAATATTCGGTTTTTGTCTCGTTTTTGATGGTATTCCTATACATTTCCTCAAAAAGGGGTATATTTTGAACAGTACTTTTACCGAGTGGTTTGGATGGAAAACGCTGAGGGGAACAAACTGAATAATTTTGTGGGCATCGATGAAAATGTGGTCGAGAATGGTTTCGTCGAGTTTTCGGTTTCCGCCAAAGGCGATTATCTCACGAATCCTTTCAGCCTCATCGAGGGGAAGGTCTCCTCGCTGGGATTGCCTTCCCATGCCGAGCTTTCCTTCCATTCCCTTTTCTGCAAGAACAACAATTTTTTAGGTTCTCCGGATTACTATGACGGAACCCATCTTTCGCGCGATCTCAAACGTTTGCTTGAAGGGAAGACCCCGGCCTTTCATTTCGAGACCCCGCTTCAGGAAGGCAAAAAGGATTTCTTTTTCAGCATCTACGTCCGTTACGACAAAGAAACGGCGCTTATTTTCGTTTTGATGCATCGCCTCAAACGGATGGAGACGTATCTCGCCTCCTTCTTCGACGCGGTGAAAAAAGACCAGGCCACGGGTCTCTTTAACAAAGCCATGTGCCTGTCCGCCATCAAGGACATCAAACTGGCCAGCAACGTCTGCGTGGTCTTTTGCGACATCAACAACTTCAAGCTCATCAACGATGTCTATGGCCACATCGAAGGGGACAAGGTCATCAAGGATTTCGCGGAAGCCTTCTTGACCGATCGCCCCCAAGGCGTTCGCGTCTACCGCTTCGGCGGGGATGAGTTCGTCGTCATCGCCGAGGGTTTGACGAAGTCCGCCATGCGGAAATACCTCGAGGAAGCCAAATCCCGGGTCGAGGGCCATACCCCCGCGAACATGAATCTGTCCTTCTCCGCCGGGGCCGTGAATGCCTCGCCTTATATGAAAGACCCGCTTTACTTGATCCGCTGCAGCGACATGGCGATGTACATGGCGAAAAAGAAGAAGATCCCCTTCTACTTTTTGACCATTCCGGAGATGAAGCGCATCATCGACGACGAATCGGTCGGGACGACGTTCTGAAGCAAATTGGCAAGCAGGCCCGCTTATGGCGGGCTTTCTTTTGCCAAAAAAAGCCCCCGGCGTGAGCCGAGGGCAAGCGTTTGATCGCTGAGGATTAGAAAGCGGCGAGCGAAAGGTTGAGGTTGACGTTTCCGCCCTTGGCGGCATTATCTGCCGTGGAAAGAGTCCCCTCGATCCAAGAAGAGACGATGACTTCGACGGTGGTATCACCAGCGATGGTGGCACCAGCGACGGTGGCAATCAATTGGCCGCTGACAGGTCCGTCAACGGCGGAATTGACCTGATTGAAGGCGCCGGCGTGGAAGGTTCCTGTGGCCGGAGTCGCAAGCGTATAGCCATCGAAGTTATAAGCCTTGGTACCGGTGGCGGCAGTCGCAAGGTACTTATAACCGGCGGTAGAATCAGTCGTGTCATATTGCCAAGTGGTCATATTGGCCGGAGTCGTACCGGTGCTCCAAACGGCCACGCGAGTGGCCTTGGCGGCCGCAACGTCAGCGGTGGAAGAGGTCACGCCGGTAACGGCAGATCCGCTCTCGAGATAGACCGAGAACTGAGCAGTTCCAGAATTGATGAGGTTTAAGCCAAATTGGACGAAATAAGTTTTTCCAGAAACGTTGGCTATAGAGCTGATACTATTGGCGACGGTCGGCTGGGCGGTTCCATTGTCGGCTTTCCAAACCGGTTTGAAGAAGGTCTTGCCGTCTCCGGAAATATCGGTGACACCGGTGGTAGCGGCGATCGCGAGAGTGCTCGTGGGGGTAGCACTGGCACCAGTAATTCCGTTATTGGCTACATCGACATATTGAACTGAAAGATTACCATTATCGGAATAGACGTGGGCGCTCGTCAGACTGACGGTCGCCGTGCGGGTGGTGGTGAACCAGGCGAAGCCGGCGGTGGTGCCGGCGGCGGCGGTGACGCCGAGCAGCGAGGCTAAACCTAAGACTAACTTTGTTTTATTTTTCATATTTTTATCCTTTTTTTCTTTTGAAAGATCAATCATAAATAGCAGATAAATTCAAATTAAAACTAACGTTTCCGCCCTTGGCGGCATTGTTAGCCGTGGAAAGAGTTCCCTCAATCCAAGACGAGATGATGACTTCAGTGCTGCTATTAGCGGCAACGCTAGCGACTAATTGACCATACACAGCAGAACTTTGGAGATCAATGTGGGTGAAAGCGCCGGCGTGAAAGGTGGCTTTAGCAGGAGTAGACACAGTGCCTACTGCTCCATAAGCAGTGCCGCTGGCCGAAGAAATGTATTTGAAACCAGTGGTCATATCTTTAGGATCACTAGGATCAGCACTTGGGGTAACCGAATCCGTGCTGTCATACTGCCAAGTGGTCATATTGGCCGGAGTCGTACCGGTGCTCCAGATGGCGACGCGAGTGGCCTTGGCGGCCGCATCGTTTTTGGCTTGCTGAGCTTGTAGAGACGTATCAGAGCCTGCATTGACGTTAACGCCGACGACGGCAGAGCCTTCCTCAAGATAGACTTTAAAAGAAGTTTTGCCTGAATTGTAGAGCGCTACGCCGAACTGGACGTAATAGGTCTTGTCCGAAGCGTTGCTGATAGAACTGATTGAGGTCGCAGCGGTCGGCTGGGCGGTTCCATTGTCGGCTTTCCAAACCGGTTTGAAGAAGGTCTTGCCGTCTCCGGAGATGTCGGTGACGCCAGTGGTTGCGGCAATCGCAAGGGTGTTTGTCTTTGTCGCGTCATGAGTAATGCCGTTAGAATCAACAGCGGTATAGGCAATCGAGAGATCGCCAAAATCGCTGTAAACATTGGCGCTCGTCAAACTGACGGTGGCGGTGCGGGTGGTGGTGAACCAGGCGAAGCCGGCGGTGGTGCCGGCCGCGGCGGTGACGCCGAGCAGCGAGGCTAAACCTAAGACTAACTTTGTTTTATTTTTCATAAAAAATGAACCTGATACTTTCTAGTGAAAACAGACGTTTCACTTGATTGCAACGGGTTCTAATGGATTTCGTAACGTCGCTTTTGACGACTATTTGAGCAATGCGCCTAGGAATTCGGCTATTGGGATAGCCTTCATTCCGGAGTGCGAGGATATTATAGCAAGCCCTTTTGAGAGTGCAAGCAAATCGCAGAAACGCTTGAAAAAGAGCTTTTTCTCATATTATAAGGACATAGCCAATTGAAAAGAAGCGGTGTACTATGACAGAGGTTGCGTCAAATATTGGGTATTGTTTTCGATACCCTTATGGTAGAATAACCACTAGATAGAGAATCCTAACCCATGGACAAAGAAAAAAGAAATTGGTTGATCGTCATCGGAATTGTCGAAGCTGCGATCATTGTCTTTTGCTTGACCATTTCGATTATCGTCTTGGCGACCAACACGGGGGCTGATCAAACCAACCTTTCGAAAAACGGCCCTTTCATCGGCACGCTTCAGAATACTCCAACCTTATTCTTTTGCGCCTTCGTCCTTCCGCTGTTCCTGATCTTTGTGGTCGACGGGATTTATCTCATCGTCTTTGCCACCAAGAAGGAATCCACGCTATCCGATGAGGAACGCAATGCCATTCAGGAAGAAGCCCGTCGGCAAGCTCGCGAAGAGGTGCTGAAGCAACTTAAAGACCAGCAGAAACCGACTTCCGAAGATAAAGAAAAGAAGTAAAGCATCCTTCTATTGATATAAAAGGCAGCCGCGCGGCTGCCTTTTTGTTATTTTGGATTCGGCTTTGCCGTCAGGCTTCAAAAACATTGTTTCTCTTTTCACTCGTGGAAACGCTTACATCAGGACGGTTTTCTTGACAAGGGCCCTAAAATGGCATAGATTCATAGTTGCAAAAAGCAAAACCAGAGTAATCTGGCGACGCAAAACTATAGGGCCTCTTGGAAAAGACGGTAGCCAGTTGCCACCAAACAAAGATTAAAACTTTGTGGGCAACTGGGTTTATTGTCTTGTTTGGCACTTGGGTTCGATTCGCGAAAGACGCCCCGATCTCTTGGGTTCTAATGGTAAACGAGAGTTTGGTCGGAGCGAAATTCGCCTCCTCAGATGTTTTAGTTTGTCTCTCGAGGTTAACACCTCCAAAAAGGAGTCATTTTGGCCAACGATATAAAAACGCCCATTCCCGAAGATAAGCCTGTGGCCGCCCCTGTGGCGACAAGCAAGCCTCTTAAGCCGGAAGAGCCAAGTTTTATTAAGCGGCGCCGGAAGCGCAGGATCGCCTGGATTGTTTTGGGTGCCTCCTTCGTCGGTGTCTTGACGATGGCCATCGTTGCCTTTTTAGGACAGAATTTCGGGCGTTTCACCATCCGTCTCGATAATGGGAGCGATCCTACGCTGACGATGGCCCAAAACCTCAGCGCGGGCAATGTCGCGAACGGGACCACATATCTTGATGTCATGGGTTTCAGGACCGACAGCCTCACGCAGGCGGACGATCTGCCAAACCTTTCCGAACTCGATTCCGACGTCACCGACAGCACTCTCGCTGCCAAGCAAGCGATTGAGAACGACACGGCGAAAAATTATTTCGTCTATACTTTCTATCTCAAGAACCTCGGGACCGCTACGGTCCCTTATGAGGTCTATATGGGCGTCGAAAGTGTGACGGAACCGACCAATCTCACCGAAAGTTGTTCGATCGAGAGCATCTTGCGGATCCGGATTTTTGAAAACCTGGTGGTGACGGGGCAAGACATCACTCACGAGATGATCACTTATGCCAAAAAGAGGACGATTCCTAAAGAAACGACCTCCGATTGGGAGCCCTATGAATATATCTCCAAGCCCACGGCGAGTGAAATCTATAACCAAGGGTACGCCACGAATTTCAGCACGGACAACGGCGATCCCAGCAAGATGGTGATTTTCGACAATTCCAAAAAGCTCGAAACCGAGCAAATCTATCGCTATACGATTGTGATGTGGCTTGAAGGCAACGACCCCGATTGCAATGATGTCAAGCAACCGCAGGGCGGGACCATCGCTTTAGCCATGCATTTCGTGGCTTCGTAAGACAGTCTTGGGAGGATGGGTTTATTCGAATATTCAAAGCCGCTAACGTCAGTTCGTATAAGGCCAAAGCCCGGATCTTTTGGTTCGGGATGGCTCTTTTCTCACTCACGCTTTCGGCTTTTGTCACCTCGACTATCGCCTGGTTTGCCGTCTCGGACATCTTGCAGGTCAGGAATATCTCCATCGGCTACAACAGCGAGGATTTCCAAATCGGCTTGATGAAAAACGGAACCGTCGATTATTCCTCTGCCATCGATGTGTCGGAAGAAGTGAAACTCACCCCCGTTTCTTCGATGTACGAATCTGAATGGTATACGGCCAGCGATCTTTTAGACCTTGCGAAGGTGGATGCCACCTTTCCGAAATTCATGTCCTCTTATCCCGCTTATTCCGATGGGAAGCTTGAGACGCATGAGACGCCTTACGCCGCCTCGGGCTATTACCAGATGGAGCTTTATTTCTCCTCAAAAAAGGATACCTATGTCTTCTTGGACGCCACGACGAGCTTGACGGCTAATGAGGCCCAAAATAAAGCAATTGCCGCCCAAACGGGGGACGCCCTCAGCGATTTGAACAAAGTGGCGGATTGCTTGCGGGTCAGCTTCTATGGGGACAAAGGCTATACGATCTATGAGCCAAATGTCGCCTCGAGCAGCGCCACCCCTTTTGCGGGCAGGCTCGATGTCCAATACAATGACGGCTATTACGATTATGACGATAGTAACCGCGAAATCCTCTATGGCGATTATAATTACAGGAGTTGTGCATTAGCTTATGATGCGGCCAATCCTTCATCGCAAGAAGTGCCGACGGTCTCCACGGATGGATTCGACGCCATCACGAAACCAGGGGTGCAGGCGCTCGACGTCGCGAAGAGCACGAATCTTGTCATCGCGAACGAGGTGACGTATCCGCTTGGCGCTCTGGCCTTATCCGCGGCCGCTCAGCATCCGCTTCTCTATATCCCAGCGAACGGGGTACGGCGGATGGTGGTGACGCTATATATCGAAGGCTGGGATCGCGACTGCGTGAATTCGGTCAATGCTGCGGCGTTTTTGGCCAAAATCGTCTTCTCGGGCCGCTATGAGCCCGAGAGCGCCTATCAGTCGACTTATCCGTCGGCGTCGTGAGGAGGGAACCATGGAGCAATACTTCTTCTATTTACAATTAATGCTTGAGAAGTTCTTCAACTATCTTGGGCTTTGGTTCAAAATGCGTTGGGCGGATCCCTGGGGTCCGGTCCCGAGCGAATTCAGTGACTATGGTTCCGCTTTTAGCTTGTATTATGGCGGCTTTGGTTTCTGGGGCTGGTTCTTCTTCATCCTCTTTTTGCTTTTGTTTCTCGCTCTATTAGGCGCCGCTGCCTTTCTTATCGGCTGGCTCCTCAAGAAATACATCAAGTTCTATAAGTCCGAGATCGACAAGAACAAGCTCGTGAATGAAGTCGAGGCGCTGCAGGTCGAGCTTTATAACAGCACCCAGGAAAAGAACCGGATTCTGGGTCTTCAGGTCTCATCTTTGGGCCTTAAGCCTTTGGAAACTCCTGGGGCTAACGGAAGCGGAGCCCCAGCCAACGGCGAAAACCCCGTCGGGGAGAATACCGTCCGCTTCGCGCGGATGATCGCCGTTGACAAGAAATACGAGGCCATGAACGCCCACATCGAGCTCGCCCCCGAAAATGCGACGATTTCGTTACAGGATATCTGCAAGAAATTCCGCCTTTTCTGCTGCTCGCAGCTTAGCCTATATTACACGCCCGAAACGATGATGGCTCTTTTTGCTTCCATGGGCACCAGCAAGATCATCATTCTCGAAGGCATCTCCGGAACGGGCAAAACCTCGCTTCCCTATGCTTTGGGCCGCTTCTTCCAGAACCCAGCCGTCATTTGCTCAGTCCAGCCTTCTTGGCGCGACCGCTCCGAATTATTGGGCTATTATAACGATTTCACCCATAAATTCACGGAGACCGAATTCCTGCGCGCCATTTACGAGGCCACTTATCGCGAGGATCCCAATATCATCGTGCTCGACGAAATGAACCTGGCTCGCATCGAGTATTATTTCGCCGAATTCCTTTCCATCATGGAAATGCCGAATGTCAGCGAATGGAACATCGATCTCGTGGCCGCCCCTCAGGCGGACGATCCGAAGCATCTCACCGATGGCAAGCTTTTGATCCCCCAGAACCTTTGGTTCATCGGGACCGCCAACAACGATGACTCGACTTTTACTATCACCGACAAAGTCTACGATCGCGCCATGTCAATCTTTTTCGAGGACCGCGGCATTGCTTTCGATGCGGAGTTCACCGAGAGCATGGCAATGCCAGTCAGCTACCTCCAGAAGCTTTACGCCGAAGCTCAGAACAACTACCCAATTTCTCAGAAGACGCTCGATAAGTTCGACGAGCTTGACGATTTCGTCATCGAGAAATTCAAGCTTGCCTTTGGCAACCGTATTTTGAAGCAACTCAAGACCTTCGTTCCTTGCTATGTCGCCTGCGGGGGCACCGAGCTTGAAGGCGTGGACTACATCTTCGCCACCAAGATTTTGAAGAAGTTCGAAGTGCTGAATATCGCCTTCTTGAAAGACGAGCTCAATGAGCTTGACGGCAAATTGACCAAGCTCTTTGGCAAGAACGAATTCAAGAAGTCGAGGGCCAAAATCGCCCTGCTCCAAAAGATGAATGGGTGAGTTTAAGCCATGGCCAAGCCATCGTTAACGGTTCTCCAAAAGAACTATTTGAAACGCATCGACGCGCTTCAGAGGAGCAGCGCTTCCTTTCGTGACCTTTTGGCGACGGTGGAGAAAACGGGCGAAAACTACGTCGCTCAGAAGCGGCGGCTCGAAGACAAGGTTTTCGATGAGCAGTGGGTCGAGGAACTCGAGCTCGGCTTTAACTCGCTCGACCGGATTTTGGCGAATCCGCGGAAATTCATCAAAGAGGAAGAAGAGGTTGTGCTAGCCGCCTTGGCGAAAAGGGTCACGAGCGCCTCTATCGTCCATCTGGCCTCTCACACCCAATTCGTTCACTCGGTCGACGCTTATGGCAATGTCACCCCGGAACGCATTCTTTCCGTTTCGACCGAAGAGGATATCCAGATTTACGAAAACCGTTTCGTGATGTCGCTGATCCAGAAATTGGCGATCTTCATCGAAAAGCGCTACCAATTCATCAAATCGCATGGCGAGACCCGCAACAGCGACGTTCTTCTGATTCATTCCAAGACCGAAATCGACGGCGTCCGCTATGAAGTCGATAACCGCATCAAGATTTCGGTTCCCTCTTCCGACAATGGCATGGCGGAGAAGAACAACGATCTTTTAACGAAGATCGGGAGCCTCCGCGAGCGCGTCGTTTATTATCTCCATTCGCCTTTCATGAGCCAAATGAGCGGATCCAAACCCGTTCATAACCCCGTCGCCATGACGAATCTCTTGCTCAAGAACCCCGATTACCATAAGGCTTATGAGCTGTGGCGTTTCATCGATAACTATGAGAAATTAGGCGTCACCTACTCGGTCAAGGAAACGAATCAGGCTTTTGACAAGACTTATTTTCAGGAAATTTATTCGCTCATCTTAGCAAACATGCTCACCCTTAAAGCCCA
>CAVRMZ010000002.1:0-4609 GCA_963722445.1 uncultured Bacilli bacterium
GTCATCGCGGACGGCTCGCAGCTGGATCAGCACCTGATCCCGGTTGGCGCCGATGATCTGGCGCCACAGGCCGGGGTCTGAGGCCGCGACCCGGGTGACGTCACGCACTCCTTGCCCGGCAAGCTGTAGGTCCTCGACAGGCACCTCGCTCAGCCGGGCGGCCGTCAGACTGCTCATCAGCTGCGGCAGGTGCGACACCTCGGCGACGGCCCGATCGTGATCGGAAGGGTTGCGCTGCACCGATCGGGCACCGCACAACGCGATGAGCTCACGCACCCGCTGCACGCACCACGGCGGGTTGACCTGAGCGGGGGTGATCACCCAGGTTCGGTCGACGAACAATTCTGCGACGGCAGTCATCGGCCCGGCGAACTGAGTGCCAGCCATCGGGTGCGAGCCCACGTACCGGGTCAGATCGACGCCCCGCGACTGCAGGTCACGCAGGATGGTCCCCTTGACCGAACCGACGTCGGTCACCACCGCGTTCGGATAGCGCCGCAGACTGATCTCCACCACGTCGGCGATGAACGCAGGAGGCACCGCCACCCGACCAGACGCACCAACTGCGGGTCGGGCTTGGCCACAATGCCCGCCCCCCGCGTGGCCCCACCATCGTGTGGGAGCGCTCCTTGTCGTCCAGATAGACCTCGACGTGCCGGCGGGTCAGGGCACACCCGATCGAGGCGCCGATCAGACCCGTGCCAACGATCACCGTGGGGTCGACGTCCACTGCTGCGGCGGCGCCAGCCTCAC
The DNA here is from genome assembly GCA_963722445.1 of uncultured Bacilli bacterium. Classification (GTDB taxonomy): domain Bacteria; phylum Bacillota_I; class Bacilli_A; order RFN20; family CAG-826; genus UBA4951. The sequence continues at coordinate 754 of CAVRMZ010000002.1, forward strand.
TCATCGGCGACGAGCAGTGCGGTGACCTCGCTCTGCGGCAGTCGCCGGAACTTGCGGTTGCTCGGCCGACCGCGGTCCAGGGCGGCCACCTCCAGCACCCGGGAGTCCAGCGGGATATCGGTGTCGGACTGCAGCGTGCTGACCGCAAGTCGCAGGGCCGGGGCCAGCTCCATGCCCGGATCGTGCTTGGTTTCCAGCAACTGATGCAGCTTGTCGGCAGCCCCACCCATCACCGCGAACATCGGTTCGTCCACCACCACCGACCCGTCGTAGGTCAGGCGGTACAACTGATCGTGCTCGGGAGTGAGCCCCACCTCGGCGACGATCACTTTCACGTAAGCGAATTCCGTGATTCCGCCCTTGCTTTCGACGATGGAATCCGCCATGACGCCAAGAAGAAGCTTGACGGCGGCCGTCGCATCGTTGTTGCTCGGAAGCGGATAGGTGATGATTTCCGGATTATCGGACGTATCGCAGATGGCGAATGTCGGGATGTGAAGGCGAAGGGCCTCGGCCACGGCGTTGTGCTCCAAAGCCGGATCATCGATGACCAAAGCCTGCGGGAGGCGTCTCATCTCTTTGATGCCTTCGAGGTTGCGAGAGAGCTTGTCCAGCTCTTTCTTAAGAACGGCGACTTCCTTCTTCGGGAGTTTATCGAATGATCCGTCAGCCTGCATGGCTTCGAGATCCTTTAAGCGCTTGATGCGTCCTAAGATGGTGCGGAAGTTCGTCAAAGTGCCGCCGAGCCAACGATTGTTGATATAGAAGCTGCCCGAACGGACGGCTTCGTCAAAGACAACCTGCTTGGCGCTCAGCTTAGTGCCGACGAATAAGACTTTTCCGCCTTCGTCAACGATGGTCTTCAGCGCTTTATAAGCGGAATTGACCGCAGTGCAAGTCTTGGTGAGATCGATGATATAGATGCCATTGCGGGCCCCATAGATGAATTTGCCCATCTTCGGGTTCCATCTCCGCGTCTGGTGCCCGAAATGGACGCCGGCCTCGAGAAGCTTCTTCATGGTCATGATGGGAGAATTCGGATCTCTCAGGACTTCGGCCATCGTGGGTTGGACGGCAGCCACAGGCTGAACGGCAGTCGCGGATTGAACAGCAGCGGATTGAACGGCCGGGGCTAAGCCCTGAACCGGAGCGGCAGCCACAACCTTGGCTGCGGGTACAACGACTTTTTCGTCACTCATTTGGTGACCTCCATTTGTTTATGCCTCCCCCGTTTCGAACAGCCGACCACCTAAGGTTTCTTAGAAAGGAAACGCTAGGAACACGGCGCTGAATCCGCGGGGTGCGTATTTGGCGTTTTCCGTAAGGAAAAGAACCGTGGTAAATTATATACTCGCCCTCGACTTAAAGGAAGCGAAAAATCCCTCCTGCCTGAGCAATCGGCCAAAAGCCCTTATTTATCCTTTTCGGGTTTCCCATTCCGCGGGAAATAGGTCTCATATTGGTTTTTCATCGACTGAGATGAGACATGGGTATAAACCTGGGTCGTGTTGAGCGAGGCGTGGCCGAGAAGCTCCTGAATCAAACGCAGATCCGCCCCATTCTCGAGAAGATGGGTCGCGAAAGTGTGCCGGAGCTCATGGGGATGAAGCCCCAGATGGATCCCGGTCTTGGCTTCCACTTCGGTCAAAATGTATTCCAACCCCCGGACCGTCAACTTGCTTCCGCGGTCATTGAGGAAGAAAACGTCGCTGGGGTCCCCTGTTTTATGCTTTTCCAATAAGCGGGGCCTCAGGTTTTTCCAATAGTCCACCATCGCGACGCCTGCGGTTTTGGAAAAGGGAACGAGGCGTTCCTTCTTGCCTTTGCCGAAAACCCGGATCATGCGGGAGCGGAAATCGATTTGCTGATATTTGACGGAGACGAGTTCGGAAGCCCGCATCCCCGAAGCGTATAAAAGCTCCAAGATGGCTTGGTCTCGCATCATGAGCCAATCGCCCCTTTTGGCGTTGGCGGAAAAAAGATTTTCGACTTCTTCGATCGTGAGGGCCTTGGGATAGCGGACGGGCTTCTTGGGCGCATGGACCATCTTGAAGGGATTCACGATGACGTAGCCTTGGGTTTTGAGATAGGCATAGAAACGCCGAAGGGCGCTTAAACGCCTTTGGCAGCTTCGCGCCCCCACGCCCCGGCCGAGTTCCGTCGAAAGATAATCCCGGATCAGCAAGCGGTCGACCTTGTCGAAAAGGACGCCTTCTTTATCGATGTAGGCGAAGAAATGATCGATATCCCGCTCATAGCTATCGAGAGTATGAGGGGAGTATTCGCGTATTTTCTCAAGATAATCGAGGTATTCCCTCTCGGGCTTATTCATTCGCCATCTCCCAATAGGATTCTATCGCCCCCAGGCTTTTCACGATAGTCTCCTCCCGGCTTTCCTTGGCGCTTTGGGTCATTAAAGCCCAATTGGCGTTCATAGGTTCGAAATACGCTTTGGGCGAAGTCAGGATGTAATGGGTCAAAGCCCCTAAAATGGTTTCTTGCGGGGCGGGAAGAAAGGCTTTGCCTTCCTTTTTCCGCCAGAAATTAAGGGCGGCCTCGATGCCCATGGCCGCGCTTTCGACATACCCTTCGACGCCCGATAATTGCCCCGCGATATAGAGATTCGGGGCGGCTTTCAAGGAAAGATCTTCCGCCAGTACCGCAGGCGAATCGAGATAGGCGTTCCGATGCATGAGGCCGTAGCGGAGGAATTCGGCGCGCTCGAGCCCGGGGATAAGCGAGAAGACCCGCTTCTGCTCGGGATAGGTGAGGTTCGTCTGAAAACCCACGAGATTGTAATAATCACCTAAGACCGTGTCTTGGCGGAGCTGGGCCACCGCATAAGGCTTCGGATGTTCCGCAGTCTCAAGCCCAAAAGGCTTCAAAGGGCCATGGCGGAGGGTTTCTTCGCCTCGGGCCGCCATAACCTCAAGAGGCAAGCAGCCTTCGAAATAATGGGTGTCGAATTCGTGGATCACCGCTTTCTCAGCTTTCAGCAATTCTTCGACGAAATGGAGATATTCCTCTTTGGTGAACGGGCAATTGATGTAGGCGCTGTCCCCTTGCTCAAAGCGGGATTTGAAATAAGCCTTGGAAAAATCAAGGGAAGCCTTTGCGACGATCGGAGCGGACGCATCGAAAAACGAGAGGTTCCCTTTTCCGAGGAGATGCTGGAAGGAATCAAGCAGTCCCGCCCCGGTCAAAGGGCCGGTTGCGATGATGGCATCGTCTGCGGGAAGCGTCGCCACTTCCTCTTCGTGGACGATGAGATTCGGGAAGGCTTTGAGTTTCGCGGTGATGGTCTTCGCGAACAAATCCCGATCCACCGATAAGGCGTTGCCGGACGGGACCGATGGAAAGAGCGGCCGCGCTCATCGTGAGCGAGCCCATCTTCCGCATCTCTTCCTTGAGAAGCCCACAGGCATTGTCGAGCTTGCGCTCTTGAGGGAGTTTGAGCAAACGAGTTCCCCGAAATATGAAGTCACGTGAGCGCCGTCGTCGACCTTCGGCGATTCGCTCGTAGAGATCGACCTCGTAGCCTTTCGGAGAAGGAAAAAGGGGCCTCGCCCCCGCAAGGCCTCCCCCGATGATTTTGACGCTTTTAGAGCTCATTACTTCGCGACTTTGGATTTGTCTTCGATCCGCTCGTGATAATGGCATTTCGGGAGGTTCGTGCAGCCTAAGGAGTCGATTTGCGGCCATGTTTGACCACAAGGTGACCCGTCTTGCATTCTGCGGGCAGGGTTTGACCCAATCCGCTTCCGTGAAGACCTTCTTGGCTTCCACGCGATTCTCCGCGCCTTTGATATAGTGACAGGCTGGATAGCCGCTGCAAGCGACGAACTCTTTGCCTTTC
>CAVRMZ010000003.1:0-3527 GCA_963722445.1 uncultured Bacilli bacterium
AGCGATGTCCCGGACGGCTTTTTCCGCTTCTTTTAGGCTGACATAATAATCGCCTAAGGCTTTGGCCGCTACTTCGGAATCAGTTTTAAGAGATTGCAAATATTTTTGGAAATCATCGATGGACGTGCCAGCTTCGGTGGCCTGGTCGCGAAGGGAATGCATCTTCTCAACGAGAATCGAATAGGGCTGTTTGGTCGCGCTATGAACATAGGTGTCCAAAGAGCGTTTACTCGCCCCGGCTTTGTTGATGGTGTTTTGAATCCCATCGATCTTGGCTTGGTCATCGGCACCCATTAGATAGATCTGCCGAACTTTCGGAAGGGCATGACAAAGATTGATGAAATTATTCTCAAGATCGTTTTCCTGCGAATAGATTTGATCGCATTCCTTCTCGAAAACCTCGCGGGCTTCTTTTTCTTTGTCGAAGGCAGATGAGGAGTCGTCGATTCGCTTTTGCATCGCGGCTAATTCATCGGAAACTCCCGTCAAAGTCAAGGCCTGGACTTTCGTCGTGAGAGCAGCAAGCTCATCGTTCATGCTGCCGAAATCCGCTTTCACAAGAATATGGTTGAGCGGATAGCCTCCTTGCGTCATCTCATCGTATTTGTTGTTTAGCGAAGCGAGCTTATCCGGAATCACGCTTGTGATCTCAAGGCAGATATTCGGAAGGTCCTTAAGAATCTTCCCGATCTGATTGACCACCGGATCGATTTGGTTCGTCAAAATGACTTTGGCATCCGCATACCTCGCATTATCAATATCAGTCTCCACTTCGGTGAACAAACCATCGATTTTGCGGAAAAGAACATCAAAAGTCGAAATCACGAGACGCAAATCGTTTTGCTTGGCATAATAATCGGCTTTGACTTTCCGAAGGTTTTCTTTCTCTTGGAGAGAAAGATTCCGCGATTCGTCTTCTTCTAAGAATTTGTTCCGGAGATTCGTGTCAAGATCCTGGACTTGGGTTTCGTACTCCTGCAAGGTCTTTTTAGCCGAGGGTAAGAAAGCTTTCAATTCTTTATAGCGACGTTCCGAAATGAGATCCTTGATGCTATTGATAGAAGCCTGAGCCGAGGCGTCGCTCACATCCCGAATGTCCTTGAAACGCTTGGACCAATCCATAAATTGCTGCACGTAGACGAGGTTCATCGAAGAGATGGTCTCAAGGCGCTTGATGTATTGGCTATCTTGCCCAAAAAGAAGCGCGTGGCAATTTTCAAATTTCGCGCATTGTTCACGGGCTTGCCGCTTTAAGCGAATATGGGCGAAGGTCGTGAAATAGAAAAGCAGAAAGAGCCCAACTAAAATAGCCGCGCCGACCGATACTAACGTAATGAAGAGCGGGTTTTCAAAGATGGTTTCCAGCATGGTTTTTCATTTCCCTGATTCTCTATTAATATAGCACCTATGCGCCTAGGCACGCGAGAAGAAGGCCATTTATTTGCCAATAATGAGGGCGGAGGTGATTTTCTTGACTACGAGGTAGTGGAAATGTATAGTATTAATCGCGTAAAAAAGCTAGCAGGTTATTACGCTTCCGTCCGACGTTCTCCATTCATCACAAAGTAAGCCCCGAGCTAAAGGACCGAAATCACAGGAGAACACCCGGGAAGCGGGAAAAACCCTCTCAACTTTGCGACGCAAAGAAAAGGAGACATAACATATGTCTAGGTACACCGGTTCGAAATGGAAGCAATCCCGTCACCTTGGTTTCTCCGTTCTTGAAACCAACGACGAGCTCAAAAAGAGGGCTTATGGCCCAGGCCAGCATGGCCAGGATCGCAAGCGGAAGCCGTCCGAATATGGCGCTCAGCTTCTCGAAAAGCAGAAATTGCGGGAACTCTATGGCGTCAACGAACGCCAGTTCCGCCGTCTTTTCCTTATCGCCAAAAAGGATAAGACCGTCACGGGCTTAGCTTTCTTCCGCATTCTTGAAAGCCGTTTGGACAACCTCGTCTATCGGATGGGCTTCGCCCGCACGAGAGCCGCCGGCCGCCAACTCGTCAACCATGGCCATATCACCGTGAATGGCAAGAAGACCGACATTCCGAGCTATCTTTGCAAGGTCGGCGATGTCATCGCCCTCAAGGAAAAAGCCCCGCTGAAGGTTGTTAAGGAATCATTCGATGGCAAGCCAGCTCTTCCGGCCTATGTCACCGTCAATGCCGAAAAGTTCTCCGGCGTTTTTGCCCGTCTTCCGGAAAGAAACGAACTCCCGAAGGATATCAGCGAAGCGCAGATCATCGAATATTACAACCGCTTGTTATAATCTGCCATCGCTTAAGGCAAACGCATCCTTCCATGGGGTGCGTTTTTTGTTTCTTGAAAAGCAAATGGGCCAACGATTAACTGCTTTTATTCGGTTTTTTGACCTCGTCATAATCGCTGAAGTCTGGAAGAGTGAAAACCGCCCTGTCCCCATAATCATACGTCGCGCTGCCAGACAATTTGAAGCTCTGAGGATATGTTGAGCCGTCTTGGCCGACCGCGGCCAAAGCCTTCTTGATGGCAGCCTCGTTCCAATCCAAATCGATGTCCGCGCTCGAAGCGGTGACGGTCTGGGAAGTGAAAGACAAAACGATTTGGAATTTGTTGATGGTGGTCGCTTCAAAAATCGGCTCGAGTTTTTTGATCGCCTCGATCAGCGAATCGTAATCGCCGCCCGAAGCGCTTGAAGAGGAAGACAAAGCATCCAAGTCATCGGCGATGTCCTCAATGAGTTTGTACAAGTCTTTCGGGTCGGCAACGGTATAGGTTATGGTGTAATTTGAGGATTTGTGCGAAAAAGCGAAATCGTTTTTAGCGATGCCATAGGCATCCAGCAAAATCGGAGAGGCAAAGGCCCCTAAAACTTCCATTTTTCCCGTCAGGGGGAACAGGTTTTGATAGTTCGCTAAATCATCGTCTATGAAAGGATAATAGCCCTCTTGCGGGAATTTCCAGTTCACAATAGAGGAAGCATCATATCCTTGGGCGATTAAATTCGCGCGGATCAGAGCATTGAAATAGTAATAAAGGAAAAGACCTTTGAAATTATAATAGAAAGCGTCGTTCGCCAAATAGAGATCGATGTCTTCCGGGGTCTTGTTGACAGGACTTAGTTTCCCGCTTCCGAGACTGTCGGTATAAGCCTGAGCGTCGTGGATGAGGGCTCGGGCTCTAAAATTGGAAGAAGCGCTTGTGGAGCAGTTGTTCATCGCCATATCGATCGCGCTTGCGGCGTAGCGAACCCCCAAAGAGGCGTCAAGGTCGCTATCAGTCGCGGAAACGGAAGCCCCGGTGTAAAGGGTCATATCAGGATTTTCGTAGCTGACCATTTGGTCATCTTGCCCCAAATACGACAGCAAAGCATCATTGAACGTGTTGAAATAGTCAAAGGCGGAATCACTTGAAGAAGAGGGCTTCGAATTCGGTTTCGAAGTAGAACTCGCCAAGGCAGAAGCGGTCGAGCCACCCGATAAGTTTACGGAACTTGCGGAGGCGCCACCACAGCTCGCCACGAGGAAGGCAACGCTCAGCAATACATA
>CAVRMZ010000004.1:0-4032 GCA_963722445.1 uncultured Bacilli bacterium
AAGCGTGACGGCGAGCCTTGGGTTCGCACGGTTAAGCGCGCCGATCTATCATTTTGGAAACGCGCTTTTATTCGGGCGATATGCCTCGTTTCCGCTGGCATTCTATGCGTGGTTCTTTTGGCGATCATCGCCCAAAAAGATCCTTTTCCGGCGGTGGCTTATCTTTTCCAAGGCTCTTTCCAGAATCAATATAAATTCCTGCAGAGCTTAGAGGAAATGGTTCTCCTATTGGGCGTCGCGGTGGCTTTGGCCCCCGCTTATCAAATGCGGTTTTGGAACGTGGGGGCCCAAGGTCAGATCCTCATGGGGGCGCTAGGTTCCGCCATCGTGATGATCTACGCCTCCTCGCTTCCGAGTTGGCTCGTGATTCTCTTGAGTTTGTTGGCCGCCCTCGCGTTAGGGGGCATTTGGGGCGCGATCCCCGCGTTCTTCAAAGCGAAATGGAACACCAACGAGACCTTGTTCACCCTGATGATGAACTACATCGCGATCCAGTTGGTCGCGTTTGCCACTTTGAATTGGAAAGGCGCCAATTCCTCGATGGGCCTCATCAATTCGTCAACCAAGATCGGCTGGCTTCCCCAAATCGCCAAAAACGATGTGATTCTGCCGCTTATCATCGTGGGGTTATTGGTAATAGGCATGACGGTTTATCTCCGTTTTACGAAACATGGCTATGAGCTGAAAGTCATCGGCAAAAGCATGGACACCGCCCGCTATGCCGGCATCAAAGTGCGTTGGAGCATCATCCGGACAATGATTCTCTCTGGGGCTCTTTGCGGGCTGATCGGTTTCATTTATGTCGCCGGCATCGAGCACAAAATCTCAACCGACACTTCGGGCGATTATGGCTTCACCGCCATCATCGTGGCGTGGCTCGCCAATTTCAACCCGTTGATCATGATTGCCTTCTCCTCGCTCATCGTTTTCCTGAATCGGGGGGCCATCAACCTCAGCAACGTCGCCTATGCTCCGGCTTTGAATGATTACTCCTGCGAACTTTTGGTTTTCTTTTTCATCCTCAGCATCATGCTGTCGGAATTCTTCATCCGTTACCGTTTGGCCTTCCGCCATCGCGAAAAAGAAAAAGTGAGTGGGGAGGTGGCAAAACATGAGTAGTTTCATTGCCTGGATGGTCTGCGCCGTGATTTATGGCTCCATCATCATGATGGGCGCTTTGGGCGAGACTCTTACCGAAAAGGCCGGCCATCTGAACCTGGGCGTGCCCGGAATTATGTACATCAGCGGTTTCTTATCGTATTTCGCGGCATTCTCTTATGAGAACTCCACGGCGAATCCCAATGCTTTTGTCGTGATTCTCATCAGCGTGGTAACGGCCTTCATGGTTGGCTCTTTCTTCGGCCTTCTCTATGCTTTGATGTGCGTGAGCTTCCAATGCAACCAAAACGTGATGGGCTTGTTGCTGACGACTTTCTGCGTGGGTTTCGCGAAATTCCTTTCCTTCGCCGTAGGCATCCAAACGTCCTCAAAAGCCTCTTTCACCGGTTCCGTCTTCAATTGGCAGATCCCCGGGATCTCTTCGCTTGCCTTCATCGGGCCGGTTTTCTTTGGGTATGGCTTCATGGTTTACGTCACCATCGTCATGGTCATTCTCATGGATTTGTATCTCCGGAAAACCTGGAGCGGGCTTTCCCTCCGTGCCTTGGGAGAATCCCCCGCCACGGCGGATGCGGCAGGGATTAACGTTTCCGCCTACAAATACCTCGCCACCGGCATCGGCTGCGGGATTTGCGGTTTGGCCGGAATGATTTACGTGCTGCAGTTCGGAAGCGGGGTCTGGAGCACCAACAACAACATCGAAGCCATCGGCTGGCTGTCGGTGGCCCTTGTGATATTTGCCACCTGGCACCCGCTGCGCCTCATTTGGGGTTCCGTTCTCTTTGGCATTCTTTTCTGGGCTTACAACTATCTGCCCGCCATGATGAACCTGGTTTCTTTCACCGGTTTCTCCGAGCTTCTCAAGATGCTTCCTTACGTGGTCACTATCATCGTCCTCGTGGTCAATAGCGCCCGCCAGAAAAAAGAGAACCAGCCGCCGTCTTCCTTAGGCGTTTCCTACTTCCGCGAGGAACGGTGATTTCGCTGACGAAGCGGCTTCGTTTTGATAACTTCGTCAAACCCCTTTCGCAAAAGAGGGGACGTCCGTTCTTTTGCCATAAAAAAGCTGGCTTCCCCCTCCCTCAATCGATTCGCTTGTTTTTTTAGGAAAAGCATCTAAAATAAAGCACGTAAAGAGCAAAACTAGAGTAATCTAGCGACGCAAAGCTAAAGGGTCCTTGGCAAATGAGGACTGCCAGTTGCCGCAAGAGGTAATTAGGCATTCTTTTTTATGACAAGGATCGCAAAGAAAAAAATAAAACTGTCGTTTGCTGTTTTTTTAGCCATCCTTGGGGCCATCGCCTGCGCTTTGAGCGTGCTTGATGGGGGCTATGTCACCTTTGCTTGGTTTACGGCCAACCGGACCGCTTCGGTCGATGTCGCTTCCCTTGTCGTCACGAGCCTCGATACGGTCAGCAGCGTCGTGGCTTATCCTTATCACACCCTGAGTGCAAGCGAAGGAAACGCCGCCGAGGGGGTCAGCACTTTCGAGAAAACGGCCACCCAGACGAACAGCATGGGCAAGTTTTCGATTTTGGCTCCCAATGGCAAGGGCCTTCTTTTGGAAATCACGTTGACGCCTTATGCCCAAAGCGCCTCTTCGATCCAGGTGACCGCCCACACCGAAGCCACGGCCTATCTTGGGGAATTGGATACGAGCGGCCATTTGAAAAAAGCGTTGGCTCTTACGGGGAATTCGCTTTCGAGCATCGTCTGCTTTTACGCTTTCGCGGCCTCCGCGGTCGTGGACCAAGGCGCTTATTACAGCGTCGCGACGGCCTCAACCGCCAATTCGACAGGCGCTAAAATGACTTTCGTTTCGAACGCCGCTTTGGCAAAGAATGTCTCGATGTGCTCCCTTAGGGGGCCGGTTCCTAAATTTTATATCGTTCTGGATTATGATGTTTCCTTGATCGAGAGCATCTATTCCGCCAATATCGGAAACGAGGTCATTGCGGATGCCACTAACGTGGGCGCGGACGGCCAAAGTTATCTTTCTTACGCCCAAGATTTCTATTTCAAAGTCGATGCGGCGGCGTCAAGCGCGACTTCGAGCGGGGCTTCCTCTTTATGAAAAAATGGCAGAAAGTGGTGGCGCTAAGCTCGGGGATGTTCCTTGTGATGGCCACTCTTTTCACAAGCACCCTTGCTTGGCTGAGCGCCGCGGACAAAGCCCGCCTCGATTCCGGGATGGGCTATACCGCTTCCTCTTATTTCGCTGGCGGCGACGGATCTTCGGGCAATCCTTACGTCATCGATAAGCCAATCCATTTGTACAATTTGGCGTGGCTTCAGTATCTTGGCTATTTCAATCAGGCCAAAAGCGGAGCCTATTCCCAAACGTATTTCGTTTTGGGTTCCGATCTCGACATGGCGAGCGCCTCTGGCGATAATTGGACGCTGCCCCCGATTGGGACGACCACTTATCCTTTCATTGGCAATTTCGATGGCAAAAACTACACCATATCCCATCTTTTTGTCGACAATGCAATCGGGGATGGCCACATTACGCGGAAGCCCACCATCGTCAGTTCCTTAAGCGGCGTTGCCATTGTTGGAACCTTCGGCGTGGTAGGGGATTACGGGGGCGTCTTAGGCTCGGCCTACACTTACTCGAGCGCCGCCAACGCGGTCAAAGACGTCTACCTTGACGCCGTCAGCGTCACCTCTATGCTCAACAGCACCCTGATCGGGGTGGCCGCCGGCTACGTCAACGCCCCGTTTTCGGGCGTGGGAGTCGCCGAATCGCACCTCACCGTCAATGGCGGCGCGACCCCGCTTGACAGCGCAGCCTTAACGAGTAATCTTTCCGATTACGCCACGGTGGGCTATGCGACCGCGAGCTACCAAGCCACCCGCAATGTCTCAACCGCCGATGTCAGAGCTCCCGTCACGAGCACTTGCACTTTCTCC
>CAVRMZ010000005.1:0-9229 GCA_963722445.1 uncultured Bacilli bacterium
ATAAAGACTTTATCGAATCCTTTTTGAACTGCGATATTATGACAACAAACGGAAGTGAAGTTTCACGTGAAACAATTCTTTTTATTAAAGAAGCCGCAACCAAAAGAAAGGTGATTGTGCTGACGGATCCTGACGCTCCCGGGTCGAGGATTAGAAGCATTTTGAACGCTAACATTTCTAATTTAGAGAACGCTTTTGTTCCCAAAGAAAAATGTATAAAGCGCCATAAAGTCGGTGTTGCCGAATCGTCGAAAGAGGTTGTTTTGGAAGCCTTGGCCAACCTCATTCCAGGGACCCCCACCGAGATTAGCGATCTGACAATTAACGATCTTTGTGAACTGGGTTTAATTGGAGGGGATAATTCCTCGGAAAAACGAAAAGTTCTTGAAGAAAAATTGCATCTCGGACACACCAACGGAAAATCCTTTTTGGGGCGTTGCCAAGCTCTTGGTTTGTCGCGGAAAAAATTGGAGGAAGCCCTTAATGGATGAAAAAAGTTATTTCGGGAATATTGCCGAGTACAAATTATTAGCCAAACACGAAGTTGGGCAAAATTTTTTGATTGACGCCGAAGCGGCCAAAAAAATCGTGGATTTGGCGGAGATAAAAACCAGCGACAAAATTTTAGAGATTGGTTCAGGTGCCGGATCTTTGTCCTTTTTCATCGCAAAAGCAAAAGCCGAAGCCGATTTAATCGATATTGATGACGGCTTAGTGGCCAAACTTTCCGAAGATTTCAAAGAAGAGAAAAACGTTCATTCGCTAAAAGGGAACATCATGCGCTGGGATGTCGCGCCTTATTCAAAAATCATCGGAAACCTCCCCTATTACATTACATCGGGAATCCTTGAGCGAATTCTTCTAGAGGCTTCGAATTGCGACAAGGCCGTACTGATGGTGCAAAAGGAAGTTGTTTCAAGACTCGTCGCAAAACCAGGGTCGAAGGCCTATGGGCCACTTCCGATCCTGATCAATTACCGTGCCTCGTTCGCCAAAGGGTTTAATGTGCCAAGAACATCCTTTTCGCCCTCTCCTCATATTGAGTCTTCGGTCTTCGTTTTAAATTTTGACAAAAACATCAAAACCGATGATGCGAAAAAACTATTTTCTTTGGCATCACGGCTTTTCCTGCATCGCCGAAAAACCATTCAGAATAATTTGACTGATGTTTTGCAAAACGGCGACAAAGCTACCTCAATTCTTAACATTTGCAAGATTTCAACAAAAAAAAGGCCTGAGGAACTTTTGTTAAGCGACTATCTTAACCTTGTTTCTCAATTGCATTAGGCCCCTAAACTAGTAAAATCTTTTTGCGCAAAACATGTTATTTTCCAAAAATTCATTAATTGTCAAATCCTACGCGAAGATAAATGTTTCCCTTCGTGTTTTATCTAAGCGCCCTGATGAATATCATGAGCTCGAGATGGTTAATCTTCCCCTTGAACTTCATGATGTCATTGAAATAGAAAAGGCCCCCACAGCACCGGACACTTATATCACCTGCGATGATATTGGTCTTGCCAATGCCCGTCATAATCTTTGCAAAAAGGCCGTCGATGCCATGCGTGATGAATATCATTTCAGCGATAATTTCAATATTCATATTCATAAAGAAATCCCTTTTGCCGCCGGTCTCGGCGGAGGCTCTTCTAACGCGGCGGCCGTTATTCTTTCGCTCGTTGATTTGTTGCATCTGAAAGCGGATCCCGCTATTTTGAGCGAAGTTGGAAAATCGATCGGGGCAGATGTCCCATTCTTTCTTTTGAATAAGCCCGCTTTGGTCACTGGCATCGGAGAAAAGATACAAGTTATTCATGTCCTTAATTCCTATTATTGCTTGATCGTGAAGCCGGTTCAGGGCCTTAGCACCACCAGCGTCTTCGCGGTAGCAGATAATTTTTCCCGCACTCCTATTGACACTCAAGACGTTATCAAGGCCTTGGCGGCCGGTAATGATGACTTATTGGCCCGCAGCATCGGAAACGACCTCTACGCGCCCGCCAAATCTCTTTTGCCCGAGGTTGAAACGATTGTTAATTCCCTCAAGGCAGATGGATTTTCCATTGTCAGCATGTCTGGAAGCGGCTCTGCGGTTTTTGCTCTGTCACTTGATCAGAAAAAAGCAAAAGACGCAGCTAAAAAATACGAAAAAATGGGCTACGTAGTCCGTTTAACTAAGACTTCGATTTAACCTTGTTTTATAATGAGTACCATCGTCACACCGAATCCCCAAAAGGGAGAAGGAGTCTTTATGGATAAATACGCGATTATTCTTGCTGCTGGAAAAGGTTCGCGGATGAAGAGCAAACGAGAAGACATTTCGAAGGTCTCGTTCCCCATTTTGGGGCAGCCCCTCGTCAAATACGTCATTGAAGCGTTAAAACCTCTTTCTCTTAAGAAAATTGTCGCTGTGATAGGGTTTGGCGGCGCCACCTCGGAGCCAATCGTCAAAGAAGACTGCGAAGTCGTGTGGCAGAAAGAACAAAAAGGTTCTGGTCACGCGGTCATGATGACGGCTCCGGTTTTGGAAGGCAAGGAAGGCGAAACTATTATTTGTTGCGGGGATACCCCCCTCCTAACTTCGGAAACATTAGCCAGCCTTTTCTTAGAACACGAAAAAAGTAAAAACGCCCTGACTGTTATGACCTCAGTTCTTGAGGACCCGTTTGGTTATGGAAGAATTGTCAAAAAGAACGGGAACGTGGTTAAAATCGTCGAACAAAAAGACGCGAACGAAAAAGAAAAAGAAATTCACGAGGTTAACGCTGGCGTTTATATCTTTGATAACAAAGAGCTCTTTAAGGCGCTTAAACACATAACCACGAATAACGCGGCTGGAGAATATTATTTAACCGATGTCATCGGGATTTTTGTGAAAAAAGGATTTAAAGTCGGCTCCTTTGCCGTCAAAGACGTCGAAGAAACCTATGGAATCAACGATCGTTATCAATTGGCGGTTGCCGGAAAGATTATTCAAAAAAGGATTAATAAGGCTTTGATGGTTTCGGGCGTATCGATCGAAGATCCAGATACCACCTATATCGCCCCAGGGGTCACCATCGGTCAGGATAGCCTTATTCGCCCTGGAACTTTTCTTTTGGGCAATACCCATATCGGAGAGGATAACGTCATAGGCCCGAATTGCTTTTTCGATAACGTCGAGGTAGGGAACGGCAACGAAATAATCTATTCGCATCTCGCGGATACAAAGGTAGGGAATTTCACTACTCTTGGGCCATATCTGAGAACTCGCAAAAACGTCATCATTCACGATAAAGCCCACATCGGGAACTTTAACGAAATCAAAAACACAGAATTTGGAGAAGGAAGCAAAGCCGCTCACCTCTCTTACCTCGGAGATTCGACAATCGGGAATGATGTCAACATAGGTTGTGGTACCATCATTGCCAATTACGATGGAGTTAATAAATTCCACACCGACATTAAAAACAAAGCTTTTATCGGTTCTGGATCTACTATAATCAGTCCCGTGATCGTTGGCGAAAGCGCCTTTATCGCCGCAGGTTCCACGATTAATAAAAACGTTCCTGAAAATAACATGGCCATTGCTAGGCAAAGACAAGAAAACAAAAGGGGATATGCTAAAGTTCTTCACGACAAAGCGATAGTCAAAGCAAAAGCGAAATCGAAAAAATAAAACCTTTCAAAAACTTTTTAAAGAAAAACAAACCTCCTGTTCTTGCTAATAGCGAAAGATTCATTAAGAGTTTAGGAATCTGCTTGCATTGAATGATCTTGTCGTTTTAATTTTGTTTCCATGATTGTTTCAGTGGTAGTATCTATTCGAGGTCAAGCCATGGATTGGATCGGGGTTTATGGCCACAACATTTATATAGACGACAAACTTGTCGGCTATATCTCAGGCGACCAGCAAGATGGGAACGCCATACTTTTCGTTTCTGGCCATAAGTTTGCTATTTTGACTTCTGAGGGCGAAATAACCATTAATGATTTGAAGGTAGGCTTGATCGACAGCGGCGGTGATGTCTATTTCAAAAAAAGGCTGGTTGGAGAGATAGATGCCAAAAACGATTTAAGGTTTTATGGATCAAAACTTAAAATTTAAGCCATCATTTCTTTGATTATTTATAAATGTAAATTGTTATAAAGATGTAACGCGGAAGTTAAAATTAGTTCCATAATATTATTATAAAAGCGACAGGAATGTCGCATTTTTATTTCTTTTTTAAAATCTTAATTGTTTTTCTTTGACATAAAAACTATGTTTTGCCTTCATATTAGATGTTTTCAGAAAATATTATGTAAATTAATGTGCGTTACAAAAGCGGTACATGTATAATCAGGTTTAGGAATCAATTAATGCCGAGAAGCACTTTGAATTTACGTATAGACTCCTCTTTGAAGAAAGAGGCCGAAGAAGTTGCTTCTGATTTGGGAATTTCCATGTCCGCAGCCATTGTTTTATTTTTGAAGGCGCTCGTTCGGGAAAATGGCATTCCCTTTAACGTTAGGGTTTCGCCATCTGTTAAAAGCAAAAGGCAAACTTTTAATGCTTCTTTTCTTAAAACGAAGAAAAATAAAAAATCTTTGTCTCTTCCCGGTTCGACTTCTATTAAGAACGCCATTAACAAGTTATGAGAGTTTGCCGTAAAATTATCTTGGAGATTAAACATGGTCAAACAAAGCAAAGTTTATTTTTCGGATTTTCGTGTCCGCGTTGGCGAATCTATTACTCATAAACTTCAAAGGCTTCTCATAAAAGGTGGAATCGATACAATTGATTTCGATGGGAAGTTCGTGGCAATTAAAATGCATTTTGGTGAACTTGGAAATTTGTCTTTTCTTCGGCCGAATTATGCCAAAGCCGTTGCTGATTTGGTAAAGGGAAAACGGGGCAAGCCTTTTTTGACGGACTGCAACACCCTTTATCCAGGTTTTCGAAAAAACGCCCTAGATCACCTTGACTGCGCGGCCATTAACGGATTTAGCGAAGCGTCTACGGGATGCCACGTTATTATCGGCGATGGGTTAAGAGGTACCGACGACATTGATGTCCCCGTTCATAACGGGAAACTAATTAAAGAAGCTCACATTGGTCGCGCCATTATGGATGCCGATGTTTTCATTTCTCTTACCCATTTTAAAGGGCACGAAGAAACCGGATTTGGTGGTACACTAAAAAATATCGGGATGGGTTGTGGATCCCGAGCCGGAAAGATGGACCAACACAGTTCTGGCAAACCGCAGGTTGACACGTCAAAATGCCGTGGTTGCCGAAGATGTTCTAAAGAATGCGGATCTGACGCTATATCCTATCCTGAAGGAAAGGCCGTGATCGACTTAAAAAAGTGCAAAGGCTGCGGACGTTGCATCGGCGCCTGTGCCTACGACGCCATTTCGCCCCTGTCTTATAACGCTAATACCGAACTCGACAAAAAGATTGCCGAATATGCCATGGCCGTGACTTATGGACGTCCATGCTTCCATATTTCCCTAATAATGGACGTATCGCCTAACTGCGATTGTCATGGCGAGAACGACGCCCCTATTATTCCTGATGTTGGAATGCTTTGCTCTTTCGACCCGGTCGCTTTGGACCAAGCTTGCGTTGATTTATGCAATAAGCAAGAAGCCATCGCTAATAGTCAGCTTGGAGATAATTTTGCTAAAGGCTATAAAAAGACAGGAGATGTTTTCCACGACAGCAACGTTTCAACGGATGATAAATCGGCTCTTGAGCATGCGGAAAAAATTGGTTTGGGAACAAGAGAATACAAATTAATCGTCGTTAAATAACGACACAGTTCTTGAAATGAATCAATCAAGATTCGAGAAAGTTGAAAAACTGATTCAATTGCTTTTGGGTGAAATGCCCCAGTTTTCAGATTGGGCTTCAAAAGCGGCTAGCGACTATTTGAGCCAAAGGACTTTGCTACGTGGTTTGATGAATCTAAGGGCCTCCAAGCCTTTAAACCCGGAGTTCATAAAACTCCAAGATAGTCTGCTTCAAGAAGAATTAAGCGAAAGAGGGATTATTTCGATCTATAAACTGCCCGTGACATCAGTGCCAAAGGTTGCCTTGTGGAAAGGTGACATCACTAGGCTTCAGTGCGATGCCATCGTTAACGCCGCCAACTCTCAAATGCTTGGCTGTTTCGTTCCCGGGCACAACTGCATCGATAACTGCATTCATAGCGCAGCGGGTCTTCAGCTTCGAGAAGAATGCGCGGAAATGATTAAAAAGCAGGGGCACGAAGAAACTTCTGGCGGGGCAAAGTTGACTCATGGCTATAATCTTCCCAGCAAGTATGTTATTAATACGGTAGGCCCAATTGTTAACGTTCGGCCCACGAATCAAAACGAAAGGGATTTAACCTCTTGTTATCGTTCTTGCTTGAATCTTGCCCTTACGAAACATTTCAAAAGCTTAGCTTTTCCTTGCGTTTCAACAGGCGCGTTCTCGTTTCCTCATCAAGAAGCCGCCGAAATCGCCATCCATGCGGTGGAAGAATATCTAAACGAGAACGAAGAAGCGCCGGTGGTTGCTTTTGATGTTTTCCTCGATGTTGATTTCGAAATATATAACCGATTGCTGAATTGAATCAAAAAAGATGCAGTGGTAACCAGCGGGGCCGAATTGATTTTATTACGCGTTCATTTTAAATCTTGTGAATGAGTTTTTCGTCGTACTGATCTCGGGGATTCGGAATTTCTCCTGCTGGGTGGCCGATAATAACAATGTTTAAAGGAATGATGTGCTTAGGAAGCGCAAGGATTTTGCTGACTTGCTTGATTTCGTGTTTGACAGGATAAACGCCACACCAAACCGCGCCAAGGCCAAGATCCGTCGCAGCCAAGAGAATGTTTTCGGTAGCAGCGGATGCATCCTCAACCCAGAAAGCAGAAGCGAAAGGAACAAAACGGAAAATGTTTCCAGCCACCACGATCATCAAAGTGGATTTGTATTTGGCATATCCAACTTTGTTCAGTTCCGCTATCTTGCTTGGGTCTTTGATAACATAAAATTCCCAAGGCCGAAAATTCATTGCGCTCGGTCCGGACATGCCGGCGTGCAAAAGATAATCAATGTCGTGGTCGTTGACAGCCTCGTCAGTAAAAGACCGGACGCTGCGTCTTTTCAGCAAAATATCCTTTAGCTCCATATTCGTTTCCTCGACCTCATTATAGGAATACGAATCTCAATGTGCACGCAAAGCAGCAAAACCTTTTTTGGACTTTGTCCTTTTTATCTGATGGGCTTAAGTGATCAGAAGCTAACAAAAAAAGGCGCCCGCAGGGAGCGCCCTTTTGATAAGGAGATGTTACTTCTTCTTGTTCTTGGCAGCTTTTTTGACGACCTTTTCGGTAGTCTTCTTCGCTGCTTTTTTGACAGCTTTCGGAGCAGCATCCTTCACGCCAGAAGCTCTGGCGCTGAGAATGCTAGCCTGAGCGGCCGCCAAACGAGCCAGCGGTACCCGGAACGGAGAGCAGCTGACATAATCAAGTCCTACTTTGTCATAGAACATGATGGAGGCTGCATCGCCGCCGGTCTCGCCGCAGACGCCAATGAGAAGGTTTTTGCGGGTAGCACGACCGCGTTCAACCGCGATCTTGACTAACTCGCCGACGCCTTCTTGGTCAACGGTCTGGAAAGGATCGAATTCATAGATCTTCTTGTCGTAATAATACGGCAGGAATTGTCCGGCATCATCGCGGCTGAACCCTAAGGTGAGTTGCGTGAGGTCGTTGGTTCCAAAGCTGAAGAACTCCGCTTCTTTGGCGATATTCCCAGCCTGGAGGCAGCCTCTCGGAATCTCGATCATGGTACCAATATGATAAACAAGCTTCTTGTGATCGGCCTTCATCTCGCCTTCGACGGCGTCGATGACGACCTGCTTGGCAAACTTAAATTCCTTAAGCTCGCCGATGAGCGGGATCATGATCTCCGGGGTGACGTCATGGCCAAGATCTTTGCTGGCCTTAATGGCAGCCTGGATGATAGCAGTGGCCTGCATCTTGTAGATTTCCGGATAGGCGACGCAGAGACGAACTCCGCGGAAGCCCATCATCGGGTTGGCCTGATGGAGTTGAAGAATCTTATCGCTGACCTTTTGGCTATCGACGCCAAGTTTGTCGGCGATTTCCTTGATCTTGGCGGTTTCGGTGATTTCCGGAAGGAACTCATGAAGCGGCGGATCGAGCAAACGAATGCAAACAAGATCTTTCGGGCAGCTCATGTACATCTCGTAGAAATCTTTGACCTGATACGGTCGTAATCTCTCAAGAGCGGCAACCCTTTGTTCCGTGGTATCAGAAAGAATCATCGATCGCATATTGAGTATGCGATCTTCAGCAAAGAACATGCGTTCTGTGCGACAGAGACCAATTCCTTCAGCGCCGAATTTAGCGGCGTTGGCGGCATCGGTCGGAGTGTTGCAGTTCGCGCGGACTCTTAATCTCCGATATTTGTCGGCCCAAGCCATAAGACGTCCGAAGTCGCCACTGAGATTAGCTTCTTTGGTCTTAATCGCGCCAAGGTAGACGCTGCCAGTGCTGCCATCAACGGAAACGATGTCCTTCTCGGTATAAGTCTTGCCATTGATGACCATCGTCTTCTTCACTTCGTCAATCATGGCGCCAGTGCAGCCAGCGGCGCAGCACTTGCCCATGGAACGAGCGACAACGGCTGCGTGGGAAGTCATGCCGCCACGTGCGGTGATGATGGCTTCGGCGTTAACCATTCCGATAATGTCTTCAGGCGAAGTTTCGGCGCGAGCAAGAACGACTTTGGCGCCCTTGTCGTGCTGTGCTTTCGCTTCTTCAGCGGTAAAGACTAGATGACCAGTTCCGGCACCGGGAGAAGCCGGGAGACCGACAATGATCGGAGTGTGTTTCTTTAAATCGGCAGGATCGAAGATCGGATGAAGAAGGTCGTTCAAGGCCTTTGGTTCGACGCGCAAGCAAGCTTCTTTCTCATCGATGAGTCCTTCATCAACGAGGTCGCAAGCGATTTTAAGAGCGGCGACAGCGGTACGTTTGCCGTTGCGGGTCTGAAGGAAATAGAGTTTGCCTTTCTCGACGGTGTACTCCATATCCTGCATATCATGGAAATAGTTTTCCATGCGTTCGATAGTCGCAACGAATTGCTTATAGACTTCTGGCATACGAGCCTTGAGCTCTTCGATATGTAACGGAGTGCGAACGCCGGCGACGACATCTTCGCCTTGGGCGTTCGGAAGAAACTCCG
>CAVRMZ010000006.1:0-39668 GCA_963722445.1 uncultured Bacilli bacterium
GACGGGCCCGCTATGCGCGATGGCGAATTGGCCCTCGGCCAAAACGTCTTGGTCGCCTACATGACGTGGCACGGCTACAACTACGAGGACGCCGTCATCATGTCCGAACGCATGGTGAAGGACGATACTTATACCTCGATTCACATCGAAGCCTACGATCTGGAATGCCGCGAGACCAAGCTCGGCAACGAGGAGATCACGCGCGATGTTCCGAACGTCAGCGAAGACGCCAAGACTTACCTCGACGAGACGGGCATCATCATCCCGGGCGCCGAGGTCAAGGAAGGCGACATCCTCGTCGGGAAGGTCACGCCGAAAGGCCAGACCGAGCCGACGCCGGAAGAAAAGCTTTTGATGGCCATCTTCGCCGAGAAGACGAAGGACGGCAAAGACAGCTCCCTCCGCGTTCCGCACGGCGGCGCTGGCATCATTCTCAAAGTCAAGATCTACAGCCGCAAGAACAAGGATCCGCTTTCGCCTGGCGTCATCGAGAAAGTCCGCGTCTACATCGTCCAGAAGAGAAAGATCTCCGAAGGCGACAAAATGTCCGGGCGACATGGCAACAAAGGCGTCATCTCGAAGATCCTTCCCGTCGAGGACATGCCGTTCCTTCCGGACGGCACTCCGATCGACGTGATGCTCTCTCCGATGGGCGTTCCTTCCCGTATGAACATCGGGCAGATCCTCGAGGTTCACCTGGGGCTCGCCTGCGAAAAGCTCCATATGCGCGTGGCGACGCCGGTTTTCGACGGCGTCTCCAACGACGAAATCTTCGATCTCATGTCAAAGGCCGGCCTTTCCGACGATGGCAAGACCGTGCTCTATGACGGCCAGACCGGCGAGCGCTTCGACGAGCGCATCAGCGTCGGCGTCATGTACATGATCAAGCTCGTGCACATGGTCGACGACAAACTCCATGCGCGAGCCACCGGCCCGTATTCGCTCGTGACGCAGCAGCCGTTGGGCGGCAAAGCCCAGAACGGCGGCCAGCGCTTCGGCGAAATGGAAGTCTGGGCCCTCGAGGCCTACGGGGCGGCTCATACGCTTCAAGAAATGCTGACCATCAAGTCGGATGATCGCGTCGGACGTCGCAAGACCTACGAGGCCATCATCAAAGGCCTGCCGATCCCGAAGCCGGGGATGCCCGAAGCCTTCAAAGTCTTCACCAAGGAGCTCAAAGGCCTTGGCATGGACGTCAAGCTTTTCGACAAAGAAAACGAATCCATCGATATGGACTCCCTCGCCAAGGAAGCCCTCATCGAGGAACGAAAGGTCAACTCCGCGATCCGGAATCTCACTTCGCCGCGCGAAGACGAGAAACCGGATACCGTGGAAGTCTCCTCAGCCCAAGCGGATGAGGAAGGCTTGTCGGTCGCCGAGGGCCCATCAAAACCCGCGGGCGAAGAATGACAGAGGAGGAAGTAACAAATGTTTGATATCAATACGCTGGCCGCCATGCAGGTTGGCCTCGCTTCCCCAGATACGATCCGGGCCTGGTCCCATGGCGAGGTTACCAAACCCGAGACCATCAACTATCGTTCCCAAAAACCAGAAATGGGAGGTCTCTTCTGCGAAAAGATCTTCGGTCCGGCGAAGGATTACGAGTGCCATTGCGGCAAATACAAGAAGATCCGCTATCAGGGCATCACCTGCGAAAAGTGCGGCGTTGAGGTGATTTCCAAAGAGTGGCGGCGTGAGCGGTTCGGGCATATCGAGCTCGTTTCGCCCTGCTCCCATATTTGGTACCTCAAGGGCATCCCTTCGCGCATGGGTTTGGTGCTTGACGTCTCCCCGAAGCAGCTCGAGGAAGTCATTTATTTTGCCGCCCATATCGTGCTCAGTCCGGGCACCTCGACCGTCCTCAAGTACAAAGACTTCCTGGACGAGAAGGTGGCCCGTCTCGAATTCGTGGACACGATCAGCGCTTTCAAGGCGCAGATCCCCGGCGGAAGCGCCGATTCCCTCAAAGCCGACGAACTCATCGCCAAGATGCAGAATCCGGCTGAGACTTTCGACTTCTTCACGAACGCCGCTTTCATCACCAAATACACCGGCGCCGAGTTCGGCGAAGGGGCCGCTGCCATCAAGCGCCTTCTTCACGAAGTCGACCTCGATAAGGAATTCGACACCATCACGAAGGAAATCCGCGATTTCAGCGGCCAGCGCCGTTTGAAGCTCGCCAAGCGCCTTGAGGTCATCCAGGCTTTCCGCGATTCCAAGCAGAAGCCCGAGTGGATGGTCTTAGACGTCATCCCGGTGATCCCGCCGGATCTCCGCCCGATGCTCCAGCTCGACGGCGGCCGTTTCGCCGCGAGCGATCTCAACGATCTCTACCGTCGGGTTATTTCACGCAACACCCGTCTTAAGAAACTCATCGACATGAATGCCCCGTACGTCATTCTCATGAACGAGAAACGTATGTTGCAGGAAGCCGTCGACGCTTTGATCGATAACGGCCGTCGCAACAAGCCGGTCACCGGCCCCAGCGGCCGTCCGCTGAAGTCCCTTAGTTCTGGCCTCAAAGGCAAGCAAGGCCGTTTCCGCCAGAACCTCTTGGGCAAACGCGTCGATTATTCCGGCCGTTCCGTCATCGCCGTCGGTCCGTCGCTCAAGATGTATCAGTGCGGTCTCCCTCGGGAGATGGCGATTCAGCTGCTCCGTCCTTTCATCGCCGCGATTCTCATCAAGCGCGGCTATGTCTCGGCCCACAAGCAAGCGGATAAGATCATCGACCGCTACGATTCGGTCGTCTTCGACATCGTCGAGGAGATCATTTCGCAGCACCCGGTGCTGCTCAACCGCGCCCCAACGCTGCACCGTCTTGGCATCCAGGCCTTCCAGCCCGTGCTCGTCGACGGCCACGCGATCCGTCTCCATCCGTTGGTATGCCCTGGTTTCAACGCCGACTTCGACGGCGACCAGATGGCCGTCCACGTTCCGTTAGGCAAAGCCGCGCAGGAAGAGGCCTTGGACCTCATGCTCGCGTCCAATAACATTTTGGGTCCTAAGGATGGCAAACCGATCGTCATCCCTTCGCAGGACATGGTGCTCGGCAACTATTACCTCACCCAAGAAGAGGCCAAACAGGACTTCTTGGAGCGGGCCGCCGCGCTGCGCGCGATCAAGATTCAGGATCCCGTCGAAGCGACCGCCAACGAGGAAAAAGCCGTTCTCAATCTTCATTTTGCGGAGATGGAGGGCAAAGCCTTCTCTTCCGTCAACGAGGTGATCGACGCTTATGAAACGGGCAAAGTCTCGCTCCATAACCGCATCGCCATCCGCGCGACTTCGCTTCATAAGACTTTCGGCGACGATCTCAATCAAGACGCCCTTCCAACGGACGTGAAGAACAAATATCTCATCACCACGGTCGGCAAGGTTATCTTCAACGAGATCTTCCCGGACAATTTCCCTTACATCAACGATGATCCGAAGGCAGGGCGTGAGACGATCGAGAGCTGGTTTGTCCCGATGGGCACCGACTTCCCTTCGTACATCGCCAAGCAGCCGCTTCATAAGCCGATCAAGAAGAAGGATCTTGGCACCATCATCGGCCAAGTCTTCCATAAGTACGATATGGTGAATCCGGATTCGACGATTCAGAATCCTTCCAAGACCTCGGCCATCCTTGACAAAATCAAGGACCAGGGCTTCAAGTTCTCGACCGTCAGTTCCGTCACCGTTGCCATCTCCGACATCGTGCCGGTCGAGGGCAAGGACAAGCTTATCAATCAGTATGAAGAAAAGGTCGATCACATCAACGATCTGGCCCGTTCGAAAGGCTTGCTCTCCGAAAATGAGCGCCACGAGGCGGTCGTCAAGGAGTGGATGAAGTGCACGGCCGAAGTTCGCAACATCGTCCAGAAGACGATCGACAACGGACGTCATAACCCTATCATCGTCATGCTCGACAGCGGAGCCCGCGGCTCGGTGGATAACTTCAACCAGCTCGAGGGGATGAAAGGCCTTGTGGCCGCCGCCCGCGGCTCGACGAAGAAGGACTACATTTACGAAATGCCGATTACCTCCAACTACCGCGTCGGCTTAAGCGTCGCCGAATACTTCAACAATACCCACGGCTCCCGTAAGGGAGGCGCCGATACCGCGCTTAAGACCGCCGACTCGGGCTATCTCACGCGCCGTCTCGTCGACGTCGCCCAAGACGTCGTCGTCCGCGAGGAAGACTGCCATTGCGATCATGGTTTCAAGGTCCGCGAGATCCGGGATACGTCCCGCGATGCCGTCATCGTGAGACTCGAAGACCGCTTAAGCGGCCGCTTCTCGATGCATGATGTCGTCGATCCTTCGACCGGCGAGGTCATCATCCCCGGGAATTCGATGATCAGCGACGCCCAGGCGAAAGCCGTGGTGGCCGCCGGCATCAAAGAAGTCGAGATTCGTTCCTTATTCACCTGCCAGACGCGCAATGGCGTCTGCCAGCATTGCTACGGCCTCAACATGGCGACCGGACGTCTCGTCCAAGTGGGCGAAGCGGTCGGCATCATGGCGGCCCAATCCATCGGCGAGCCGGGCACCCAGTTGACGATGCGGGTCTTCCACACCGGCGGCATGGCGGGTTCGGACATCACGCAAGGTTTGCCTCGCGTTCAGGAGCTCGTCGAGTCGCGCAATCCGCGCGGCGAAGCGCTCATCAGCGAGATTGACGGAACCGTCAAAGACATCAAAGACGATGGCAACGGCCGCTTCGTCGTCACCATCGAAAGCACTTCCAAGGCCACGGACGAGCAATCCGTCGCCGAAGCCAAGACCTATACGACGGGCTATGGCGCCCGTCTCCGCGTCAAAGTCGGGGACCACGTCGAAGCCGGCGGCAAGATCACCGAAGGCGCGATCAATCCGAAGCAGCTTCTCGAAGTCACCGACGTCGAGAAGGTCGAAGTCTACATGATCAAGGAGATCCAGAAGGTTTACGCCGCCCAAGGCATCGGCATTTCCGATAAGCACTTGGAGGTCATCATCCGTCAGATGCTCCGCAAGATGGTCGTCATCGATGGCGGGGACACCGACTTATTGCCCGGCACTCGCGTGGATGTCGACAAGTACACGCAATCCAACCAGGATGCTCTCTTGGCTGGGAAGCGCCCGGCCCTAGGGCATCCGTTGGTCCTAGGCATCACCAAAGCCGCTCTCGAGACCGAATCCTTCCTTAGCGCCGCCTCCTTCCAGGAGACGACCCGCGTCCTTACCGATGCGGCCATCAAGGCCAAGCGGGACAATCTCCATGGCTTGAAGGAGAACGTCATCACCGGAAAGCTGATTCCGGCTGGCACAGGCTTGCTCAGCGAAGAGGAAGAGAACGCCCGCTTAGGGCAGTTCGATGTCCTCGAGAAGATGAAGCAGGTCAAAGCCCAGTACATCGAGGCCCACGATCGCCCCGACGAAATCATCCTTAAGTAGTTTCTTTATCGAAGAAGCCGCCTTCTCACGAAGACGGTTTTTTCTTGCCTTTGGCTTTCGGGAAGGCCGTCAAAGGTCGATCGGCGGCGTTCCTTTTGAGGAAGCGTCTTATTTTTTCGCATATATCTAGCGTTTTGGAATTATGACACTATAATTTTCAGTGCCCTTGAAAAGGGAGCGATAATGTTTTGCCCAAATTGTGGAAAAGAAATCAAAGGAACGGACGTCAAATACTGCCCTTTTTGCGGTTACGAGCTCGAAAGCAAGACCTCGGATGCGCAAGAAGTGGTGGATCCTGTCGACACGTCCAAGAAATCTCCGTCCTTCGACTATGAGGAGCAGCCGAAAAAAAGCTCCTCGGCCGGAATTGTTTTAGGCATCCTTTCGATTTGCTTTTCTTTTATCACCATCGGGATCCTTGGCCTGATTCTCGGCATCATCGGTCTCCTCAATTCGCAAGGCCCGGCCGGGAAGACGCTCAACATCATCGGGATCGTCCTTTCGCTGGCCGTCTTCATTTCGTTTTTATTTGAGCGTCTCGGCCTTTGATCCGAAACTTAATTTTCGTTGAAAAAGGCGTTGCCGTTCCTATCCACGCTACCCGGCGTGTCTAAAATGGGATTATTCCCATGTTGACAACGCTTTTTGGGATGTGTATAGTCACACTCGGACGCGAGAAGCGACCTTAGGCCGTTTTCTTTGCGAACAAAGCTGACACACCAGAAAACGTGTGCTTCAGGCAAAAGGAGAAGTGGACAGCATGCCAACGATTAACCAGCTCGTCAGAGAAGGACGTCAGACGGCCCCCAAAAAGTCGAAGACGCCGGCTTTAGGCAAAAGATGGAACAACCTCACTAAACGGAGTACCGACCAACCCAGCGCCCAAAAGCGCGGCGTCTGCACCCGTGTCGGGACGATGACCCCGAAAAAGCCGAACTCGGCTTTGCGGAAGTACGCCCGTGTCCGTTTATCGAACGGATACGAGGTCACGGCTTACATCGGCGGGGAAGGCCATAACCTTCAGGAACATAGCACCGTCATGATCCGGGGCGGACACGTCAAGGATCTTCCTGGCGTTCGCTATCACATCATTCGGGGCTGCCTCGATTGCGCGGGCATTGAAGCCCGTCGTCAGGGTCGAAGCCAATATGGCACGAAGCGTCCGCAAGGCGGAGCAACGGCTGCGGCCGCGGCGCCTGCCGAGAAGAAATAAAGGGAGGAATGAATCATGTCACGCAAAGGTAAAGTCGAAAAGCGGGATGTCCTTCCCGATCCGGTTTATAACAGCAAACTCGTCACGCGATTGATTAACCGCGTCATGTATGATGGCAAAAGAGGCATCTCTCAGACCATCATCTACGATAGTTTCAAGATCATCGAAGAGAAGACCAAAAAGCCGGCCATCGATGTCTTCGCGACCGCGATCAACAACATCATGCCGGAAGTCGAATTGAAAGTCCGCCGCATCGGCGCCGCCAACTATCAGGTGCCGGTCGAGGTCACTCCCGAAAGGAAGCAGACCCTTGGCTTAAGATGGCTCGTCTCCTATGCCCGCCTTCGCGGCGAGAAGACGATGGAAGAGAAGCTAGCCGGCGAGATCATCGATGCCGCCAATGGCACCGGAGCCGCCGTCAAGAAGAAGGAAGACGTTCACAAGATGGCAGAAGCCAACAAGGCCTATGCCCATTACCGCTGGTAAAGGAGGAAACATATGCCCAACGACGAGAATATGATCGAGGAGAGCGACAATTACGATCTCCCTCACACCCGCAACATCGGCATTATGGCGCACATCGACGCGGGCAAAACCACGACGACGGAGCGTATCCTTTATTACACTGGCCGCACCCATAAAATCGGCGATATTGACGCCGGTACCACCGTCATGGACTGGATGGTCGAGGAACAAGAGCGTGGTGTCACCATCACCGCTTCGGCGACCACTTGCTTCTGGAAGAACTACCGCATCAACATTATCGATACCCCGGGGCACGTCGACTTCACCGTTGAAGTCGAACGCTCGCTTCGCGTCCTCGATGGCGCAGTGACGGTCCTCGATTCCAAAAACGGCGTGGAGCCGCAGACCGAAACCGTTTGGCGCCAAGCCGACAAATACGGCGTCCCACGGGTTATTTGGTGCAATAAGATGGACGCCATCGGCGCCGATTTCGAAATGTGCTTAGAATCGCTTAAGGACCGTTTAGGCATCGCCTATGCCGCCATCCAATACCCCATAGGCAAGGAGAGCGGCTTCATCGGCGAGATCGACCTCGTGGGGATGAAGGCCTATACCTACACCCAGAACAAGGATGATCCCCCGAAGGAGGGCGAGATTCCCTTCGAACTCATGGCGAAAGCCAAGCACTATCACCAAGAGCTCCTCGAAAAGCTCAGCGGTTACGATGACGATTTCATGATGAAGGTCCTCGATGGCGTCGAGCCATCCGTGGAAGAAATCAAAAAAGTCCTGCGCAAAGCCACGCTGACCGCGAAATTCTTCCCGGTCCTTTGTGGCACCGCCTTCAAGAACAAGGGCGTTCAGCTCTTGCTTGACGCGGTCATCGACTATCTGCCCTCCCCTCTTGATATTCCAGGCGAGAAGGGCGATCTCAACGGGAAGCCTTACGAGTGCAAGGTCACCGATGATGCCCCATTCGTGGGCTTGGCCTTCAAGATCGCGACCGATCCTTTCATTGGGCGCTTGGCCTATGTCAGGGTTTATCAAGGTATTTTGAAGAGCGGGTCTTACGTTCTCAACAGTTCGCATGGCGAGCAGGAACGCATCGCGCGTCTTGTCCTCATGCACGCCAACCATCGTCAGGAAGTCAGCATGCTGCACGCCGGTGAAATCGGCGCGGTGGTGGGGCTTAAGGAAACGACGACCGGCGACTCCTTAACCGATCCGGATCTGCCCGTGGTCCTCGAAAGACTCGTGTTCCCGGAGCCGGTGCTGGAAGAAGCCGTGGAGCCGAAGACCAAAGCCGACGCCGACAAGATGAGCAACGCCTTGACCAAGCTCGCCGAAGAAGATCCGACCTTCCGCGTCCATACGGATAGCGAGACGGGCCAGACCATCATCGGTGGCGTTGGCGAGCTTCAGCTCGACGTTCTCGTCGAGCGGATGCGGCGGGAATTCAACGTCGAAGTCAACGTTGGCAAGCCGCAGGTCAACTATCGTGAGACGATCAAGAAGAGCGGCGAGACCGAAGGACGTTACATCAAGCAGACGGGCGGGCATGGCCAGTATGGCGATGTTTGGATCCGTTTCGAGCCGAACCCGGGCAAAGGGTTCGAATTCGTGGATGCCGTCGTCGGCGGCTCGGTTCCTCGGGAATTCATCAAACCGACCCAGCAAGGGCTTGTCGAAGCTCTCAACCGCGGCCTGATCGCTGGCTATCCGATCATCGATCTCAAGGCGACCCTCTTCGATGGGTCCTACCACGAGGTCGATAGCTCCGAAGCGGCCTACAAGATCGCGGCGAGTTTGGCTCTTAAGGAAGCGGCCGCCAAGTGCGCGCCGGTTGTCTTGGAGCCGATCATGAAGGTCGATGTGACCGTTCCGGAACAATACTATGGCGATGTTATTGGCGATATCTCGAGACGCCGTGGCACTTTGAATGGCGAGACCCAACGCGGAAACGCGAAGGAAGTCAGCTGCCTGGTGCCGCTCGCCGAGATGTTCGGCTATGTCACCGATCTGCGTTCGATGACGCAGGGGCGTGGCAACTTCACGATGACCTTCTCCCACTATGGCGAGTGCCCTCGCTACATCCAGGACGAAATCATCAAGAACAGCAACATGAACATGAGATGAACCTTACTTACTTTGTAAGTATTGCGAATCGAAAAACGTTGCTCTATCATTAGTTCGCGACTTTCTAAAGAAAACCATTTGGAGGAAAAATCAATGGCAAAAGAGAAATTCAATCGTGACCGTGTCCACGTGAACGTTGGCACCATCGGCCACATCGATCATGGCAAGACCACCCTTACTTCCGCTATCTGCCACGTCCTTAACTTAGTTGGCAAGGCCACTGGCGGGAAAGACGGCAACGCTCTTGATTTGGCTTATAACCAGATCGATTCCACGCCGGAAGAGAAGGCCCGTGGCATCACGATCAACACGGCCCATGTCGAGTACGAGACGGCGAAGCGCCACTACGCTCACGTCGACTGCCCGGGGCACGCCGATTATATTAAGAACATGATTACCGGCGCCGCCCAGATGGATGGCGCAATCCTCGTTGTTTCGGCCGCCGATGGCGTGATGCCGCAGACCCGTGAGCATGTTTTGCTCGCTCGCCAGGTTGGCGTTCCTTACATCGTCGTCTTCTTAAACAAGGTCGATATGGTGGATGACCCGGAGCTCGTCGACATCGTCGAAATGGATGTCCGCGACCTTCTCACGAAGTACGGATTCCCGGGCGACAAGACCCCGATCATCCGCGGCAGCGCCAAACTCGCCGATGAGGCCAAGAGCGTCGATGATCCGGCTTGCAAGCCGATCATGGAACTTCTGAACACCCTCGACACCTATATTCCGGATCCGGTCCGCGCCAACGACAAGCCGTTCCTCATGCCGATTGAAGACGTCATGACCATCTCTGGCCGTGGCACCGTCGTCACCGGACGTGTCGAACGCGGCATGGCCCACATCAACGACGAAGTGGAAATCGTCGGCATCAATCCGACTCAGAAGTCGGTCATCACCGGCCTCGAGATGTTCCGCAAGACCCTTGACTACGCCGAGGGCGGCGATAACATCGGCGTCCTTCTCCGCGGCATCACCCACGATCAGGTTGAGCGTGGGCAGGTCCTCGCGAAGCCAGGCTCGATCGTTCCTCACGACAAATTCACTGCCACCGTCTACATTCTCACCAAGGATGAGGGTGGCCGTCATACCGCTTTCTTAAACGGCTATCGTCCGCAGTTCTTCTTCCGGACCACCGATATCACGGGCAGCATCACGCTTCCCGCCGATGTCCAGATGGTGATGCCGGGTGATCACGTGACCTTCACCGTGGATCTCATCCACCCGGTCGCGCTTGAAAACGGCACCAAGTTCTCCATCCGCGAGGGTGGCAAGACCGTCGGCGCCGGAACCGTCACCGAGATTCTTCACTAATTAGGGTCTCGCTTAAACGGAAACAATCCCCCAAGGTGGTTCTTGGGGGATTTTCTTACGTTTTCGCGGCCCCCTAAACTAATCGTTTACTTATCCAATAAACGTGCTTATTGTTGTGTTGCTGCAGGGGGTTTCGAAAGGCTCGGCGTCAAGGGGTTGCGCAAGCATCCCTTTTCTTGTTTTGCCCTTCGTTCCTCCTTTTTGCCGCGAAAGAAACAAGAATAGCCCGGCTGAAGACAATTGATGGAATAACAGGTCTTAAACGGCTATATTTATTACGTTATGGAAATCAGCGAAAACATTAAAGAAGCCGGGTATGGGAAGCACATTCTCTCTTATCTCATTGATGCGGCCATCGTCATTGTCACGGGCGGCATCGTTTTCGGGACGTTGACTTCAACCTACATGCTGAAGGCCATCGGAGGCAACCAAGCCGCGGCCGATTGCCTTAAAATCCAGGCCGATTCCGGGCTTTACAAGATGACCGTCGATAGCGGGGGCAATTATACCGCTGCCACTTCCTACGATTTCACTTCGGCCGTCCCTTCTTCGAGCAGTTCTTCGGCGTCCGGCCTCCTCGCGCAGTCGCCGCTTATGGAGGCTTTCCCTGACCAGGGGGCCGTTTATGACGAGGATTCGATCATCCAGACCCGTCCGGCTTATGCCGAATACATGGACATGCTGTGGTTTTACTACACGGATTTTTTGCCTCGGGGCTTAACGAGTTCGGCGAAATACGACTCCCGAATTAAGGTGCTAAAGGATTCGAAAGGCAATGCCTTCGCTTCGCTTCAGGATTATTATGCCCACTTCGAGATGGACATCCTTGGCTTGCCCAAGACCTCGCTTTACGATGAGACCCCAAGCATGGACGAAAGCGCGTCGACGCTATATAACGATTCGCCCTTTTACCGTTACTCCTTAAGCGATGACAAAAAGTCGATCGACATCGCGAAAGAGCCGGTTCTCCAAGAGAAATACCAAGCCAAAGTGGACGCGGCCGACACGACGACTTTAGGCGATCTTAAAAACTATTTCCACACCTCGGCCTCCGATTATGTGTCCGCCAGCGGCTTATACGTCACGGCGATGGCGGATTTCGAAGGGGGTTCCTCTTCCTCGTCCCAAAGCTATTTCTCTAGCCGGGAAGCCAATTGGTCCCTTCTTATCTACGCTTGCATTTGGACGGCTTTCCTTCCGTTTCAACTCGTTTTCTTCTTTCTCATTCCGCTATTGATGCCCAACGGCGAGACTTTGGGCAAGAAAATCTGCGGTTTGGGCGTCATTGGCATCAACGATGTCAAGATGAGGCCTTGGCAAAAGATCATACGGCCCTTATTGGCCTCGCTTCTAGGGCTTCTCGTCATCGTTCCTTTCCTCGGGATCTTGGCCCCGATGGCGTTTGTCATCATCGCTTTGGTGGACTATATGATGGTCATGCTTTCCAAGAAGCATCAATCCCTTCACGACAAATTCACGAAAACCATCGTCGTGAATGTCAAAAACTCGACTTGGTTTGCTTCTGAGAAAGAGAAGGCGGATCACGAGGCCTCGAATAGCGCTTCGCCTCTGGACGGCGGCGCCGATTCGGATGAAGTCGTCTTGGATCTTTCCACCATCAACAAGAATCGGGAAGAAGCCAAGAACATGACAAGCTTCGACGATTACGAGAAATCAAAAGAAGCCGAAGCGCAGGCCAAAGAAGTAACGGCTCAGCCCATGGTCAACTTGACGAAGGAAGAGGAACCTCTCGCAGGAACGAAGGCTCCAGAAGCCCCGGCGGCCAAAGAAGCCGAAAAATCAGAGCTTCCACCGGATGAGAGCGGTTTTACGGACGGAACGAAGACCGGGGGAAAATGAATTTTTTGCTTCTTGAGATAAAAGCGTCTTGGCTTGTCAGCCCGCAGTGAGGAATCATGGAAATCAAAGAAGAAGCAACCGAAGAAGGCTATCACCTAGCGCCCTTTCTTTTGCGCCTAGCCGCGGCGGCCATCGATTCCGCCCTCGCCTTGTTGGCCGTGGTGGCTTTGTATTTTGTGTGCTTTCCCAATGACGTTTTTCCGACGCTCGGGGATGCCATAGGGGTTAAGGAAGAATATTCGACTTTGCAGAAATACCAAAAAGCTTCGGGCCTCGTCAATATTTCAAGCGAGGGTTCTTTAAGCGATGTTTCTTCCTCGTCTTATGGCGATTACCAAACGGCCATTCAATACTATTATTTTGTGTATAACGGCTATGACAGCTCGGTCAACCCCGCGCCGGAAAACTATTCGTTCAGGGATTACAACGTCGCGGTTCTCGATCTCCCCTCGCAAGTGGGGAACACCAATTATTCGTCTTATTTCGATTTTGCGATTACGGACGGAAAACCTGACCCCTCCATACTCGGGGTTTTGAAAACATCGCTTTATGGAAATGATGGCCAACTGACTTCTGAGTCAAAGGGCCTTCTTTTGACTTTTTTCCAAGGGAAATATGCCAAAACTCAGGATTTGATGATCTCCGAAGACTATTATAAGAAGGTTCAGAATATTTATTCTTCCAATGTCGAAATTTTGGAGTCCGTCGTTGTCTTTTTTCCCTTTTTGGTTTTCTATTTCGTCCTTCCGATGTTTTCGTCTTTTTCTAGGACCCTTGGCAAAAAGATAATGCGGTTGGCGGTCATCGACAGCGAGGGCTTGCCCCTCAAAAAGTGGCGGCTGATTTTTCGAATGCTGCCTTTTGTTTTGACGCTGGGGGCGGCCATTATTTTGGATGATGCCATCTATTCGCTGAGCCTGCTCATCTTGATTTTCCTTATTAGTTTGGGCTTGGCCAGTTTCAGCAAAAAAAGGCGGGCTTTGCACGATTTTTGCTCTCACAGCGTCGTGGTGAGGGAAGTGGACGCTTTCGTTAAAAATCCTGAAGGCGAACCGAAAAATGCACAAAATTGAACTGGCGGTTTTATGGAAACGCGTTTTGGCCTCCTTGGCCGATTTATTGATTTGCTTTTCTTTGTTTGCGGGGGTTTTCGCTTTGGCCCAATGGATTTTTACGGACAACGCTTACACGGACAGCCTTCAAAAGGAGTTATCCGATTACGATGTCTCTTCTCATTTGTATTATCTCGATTCCGAAGGCCATCCCTCCTCTTATGATTTCGCTTCTTACGATTCCTATCAAAATGTCGTTGTTTCCTATTACACGCAATATCTGGTTTCGGAATGCCCTGCGGCTTCGCGCCGCAGCGATTATTCCATTTATTGGTACAACGTTCATATCCTTGGCCTTGACGATGCTAAGAACCTTTATTCTTCCAACGACTTGGCGGCCCGAGGGGAGCCTTCAAAAACCACGGGTCCCACTCTTTTCACCTACGCGACGGAAAGCGGCTCCATTTCTTATGAAACCTTAGGAATTCCTGCTTCTTCGCTTTACGCCAACGGGGCTTTGACCGCGGAGGCTAAAAGCCAGTTGCTTCGTTTTTATTGGAGCGCGGACAGCGTTTCGGTTTATTACAATGCGGCCTCGGATTTGTCAAAGGAAGACTTTTTTGCGGCCGCCAACGACCTTTATTCGGCCCAAACAAAAACATACCCTTTGCTGACGGCCTTCCCGCTTTCCGCCATGATCTGTTATTTCCTGATACCGCTTTGCTTTCATGATGGCGAAACCTTAGGCAAAAAAATGTTTCGCCTTTGCCTCATCAATAAGTTGGGCTTTCGGATTAAAAAAAGCCAAACCGTTTTGCGGCAGCTCCCCCAAATTGTTTTTTTTGAGGTTGCCTTTGTCTTCATTGGCCAGTATATTGCGGTGATGGTGGCTTTCCTTGGAATATTCATCTCTTACCTTTTCCTTATTTTTGATAAAAAGCATCGGTCTTTGCACGATTTTTGGTCTGAAACTTTAGTTATCGACAAAGAGAAATCTCTTTTCTATGAGAACATCGGGGATCAAGAAGCGGGGGAAAGGGAGTTTTCGCAAATAATGGCCGAAGCCGATGCCATAAAAGAAAGCGGGGATAAAGTCATCGAAGGGGAAAAAGAGGCCAAATGAAAAGCGGACGATTTTATTTTAATGTCACACCATTCGTCTTTTTCTCGCCCTTATTTAGAAAGCTCTTGCTTTATGAAAACGCTTGCAAGAAAATATAAGGCCGTCCCAAGTGAAAATGCCCTCGTCCTTTCTTGCGGGGGTTAGCCTCTTATGTTAATATTGCGAGTAATTAAACGGCCTCATTGTGCTTGCGGGAGGAAACGCTGATGGAAGTTAGAATCGAAGGTCTTACTAAGGTTTTCGAGGGAAAAAACGGAAGTGTAACGACTGCCGTCGATAACCTTAATTTGACGATTCCTGATGGCAAACTTGTTGGGCTTTTAGGCCCTTCTGGCTGTGGGAAGTCCACGACGCTTTATATGGTGGCCGGCCTTCATAAACCAACTGCTGGGCGGATTTTTTTTGGAACCGAGGATGTGACCAACGTCCCGCCTGAGAATAGAGGAATTGGCCTGGTTTTTCAAAATTACGCGCTTTATCCGCATTTTACAGTGGCTCAAAACATTTCTTTTCCGCTTGATAACGTCCGCCTTCCGGGCGCCTACGGAAAAGAGCTTGACGCCATGAAGGCCTCGGAAGGGGAACTTAAATTTTTTCAAAAAGAGATCTCTCGGAAGAAGGAAAGATGCAAAACTCTTCCTTCGCTTATCGCCAAAGCAAAAAGCAAAAAACAGTCATCCGCTTCCCTCGAAAAGGAATTAGCGCTTGATCGTTCTTTTCTGGAAACCGCAGATCAAGAGCTTCATAAAAGGGAAGCCGCTGCCAAAGCGGCTGGAGCCGCTTTTGCTTTGGCTAAAAAAGCTTTCGAAGACCTTAAAGCCAAAGACCCGCAGGCCGCCAAAATCGCCAACAAAAAGAAACTGACTAAGCAAGATAAAAACGCCATTGTTCACGAAATGGCCAAAATCGTTGACATCGAGCCTTATTTGGATCGAAAACCTCACGAGCTTTCCGGCGGCCAGCAGCAACGCGTTGCCATTGCCCGGGCCCTTGCGAAAAAGCCAAGCGTTCTCCTTTTGGATGAGCCTTTGAGCAACCTCGACGCTCGGCTGCGGCTTCAGACCCGCGAAGAAATAAAACGGATTCAGCGGTCAACTGCCATTACGACAATTTTTGTCACTCACGACCAGGAAGAGGCGATGTCGATTTCGGATGTCATCGTGGTGATGAAACTCGGGATCGTCCAGCAAATCGGCGAGCCTCAGCTTGTTTACGATGAACCCGTAAACCTTTTCGTTGCTAAATTTCTCGGGAATCCGGCGATCAATACTTTTGAAGGGGAGATAAAGGACGGGAAGCTTTATCTTGGCGATCAGCTCTTCGATGATGATCCGGCTTATCGGAAAAACTATGAAGCCAAGGTTTACGACGATCCCATCGCTTCGGATGCGGTTGGATCTTTGCCAGGCAAAAAACATTTCTCTTTTTTCAAGAATCCCTCTCAGGCTAAAAAAGAAGAAAATCCTGACGTTTATCGCCTTACCGAGTCCTTCCATCTCGAGAAAGAAAGCGACCGAAAGGTCATTATCGGAGTAAGGCCCGAATCTTTTAAGCTCTCGAACGGGAAAGGCAACATCCCCGTCGCGGTGGACATGATTCAGCATATTGGTCGGGATATATCAGTGGTTGGTTCCATCAAAGGGCAACCTAACGCTCATATTAGAGTCATTATCCCAAGCGAGTTACGGTCTTCGGTTATGGGGAAAGATCTCATTGAATTCGGGTCCAAGCGTTTTTATGTCTTTGAGGAAGGCGGGGAGAGGATTAAATAATGGAAGGCGAAAGCAGCAACAAAATCGCCAAACTCAAAACCGAATGGCGTTATTTGATTGCCCAACCGACTTCGGAACAAAAATTGGCTTCCACCAATTCCCTCATCAAGAGCAGACTCGGAGTTAAGCGAGCCCCCCGCCTTAAGATTTCGGAGTCCGGAAAAGCTTGGATAGCGCTTATTCCCTCGCTCATCTTTTTGCTCGCTTTCATGATTTATCCGATTATCAACACTTTCCTTATGTCTTTCATCATCAATTTTCGATTTATGAAGGGAAGCGGCGGATCTTTTGCCATTTCGAATTATATCGTGGCCTTGCAAGCGGGGCGCAATGTGAGCTGGGGCTTTCAGAATTATTTTGATGTCCTTTCGAATTCGGAATTCCAAAATGCGCTGGCAAACACCGCGATCATTGTCGTTGTGTCGGTCCCTTTGACCATCATTATCGGTTTGTTGATTGCCGTTTTCCTTAATTCCATTAAGCCTTTGCAAGGTTTTTTCCAAACGGTCTTCTTTCTCCCTTACGTGACCAACGCCATTGCCTTAGGGATGGTTTTTAAAATCATCTTTACGGATGGATCGGGGGGCATGTTCAATAATTTTCTTTCGTGGTTTGGGATCTCCCCTCAGTCTTGGCTTTCGGTGAGCGCTGACAAGTGGCATATGCTTTTCGTCATTATTCTTTATTCTATTTGGAACGGGATCGCTTTCAAAATCTTGGTTTTCCAAAGCGGCCTTTCTTCGATCGACAGGCAATATTACGACGCCGCCAAAGTGGATGGGGCTAATCGGAGAACGATTTTCCGCCGCATCACCATGCCGATGCTTTCGCCTCAGATTTTGTATATCACCATCACCTCCTTTATTGGAGCGTTCAAAGCCTATACCTCCATTATTTCGCTCTTCGGGGCCGGGGCTTATAACTTCGGCGGGACCACGGGCAAAAACTGGGAGACGGTCGTTGGGTATATTTATGTCATTATGCAAAACCAGCAATTGCAGGGCCGGGCCGCCGCCGCCAGCTTGGTTCTTCTGCTGATTATTTTGGCCATCACTTTGATTCAAATGGCCGTCAGCAAGAAAAAGGTGGTGTTCTAATATGGTCTCACAGCATGAATCCGATCAATACTTTGCCACTCCCGAGCAAATGCGGCGCTACAAGAACGCTCAAACCATTCGGACTGTTTTGGTTTATATCTTTCTCGCTCTCTTAGGCGTCTTTATCCTTATTCCGTTTGTTTTCATGATCATCACAAGTTTTCGGGATCCGGATTGCTATGACTGGGATACGACCAACAAAATCTTTAATTTGATTCCGCAATGGTGGAATTCCAAATATGGCAAGCCTAATTACACCCTTGACAATTATTGGACGGTTTTCAATTACAAAAGCTCCTCAGGCAAATCGATTAATTTCGGGCTTTACTATGCCAACACGATTTATGTTTCAATCGTCTCAACCGTTTTTACTCTTGTGACCTCGGTATTGGCTTCTTTCGCCTTTGCGCGATGCGAATTCAAGGGCAAAAATATTTTGTTCACGGTTTTATTGGCCACGATGATGATCCCTGGCGAGATGATGGTCATCACCAATTATCAATCGGTTAAGTCCCTCACTTGGGAGAACACCTTTGCTTCCTTGATCTTCGTCCATGGCGTTTCGGTTTTCTTCATTTTCTATCTGCGGCAGACCTTTCAGCAGATTCCAAACGAGCTTTTCCTGGCCGCCAAAGTGGATGGCTATGGGCATTTTCAGTATCTCCGGAAAGTGATGATTCCAATTGCGATGCCGACGATCGTCACGATTGCCATTCTTTCGCTCATGGGCACTTGGAATTCCTACATTTGGCCCAACCTTGTGGCGAGCGGAACCAACCCCTTTACGGGAACCAGCATGCTTTTGGTCTCCAATGGTTTGATGAGTCTTTTTCAGAATTCCGATACGGGATTGTCTCATGATACCGTTCGGATCGCAGGCTCTGTTGTCGTGACGTTCCCTTTGTTTGTTTTCTTCCTTATTTTCCGGAAATATATCATGCGAGGGGTTTCGCGGTCTGGCATTAAAGGTTAGACTCTTTATAGGTTTGTTCCGGCATAAACCCGGTTCAATATAAATGGGAAAGGAGACGAGAAATATGAAAACGAGGTCCTTCAACTTTGTAGCGGCCGGTGCAATGCTTATCGCATGCGCCGGAGCCCTTGCTTCCTGCAATAGCGGAAGCGGCAAGACTTATTATGACGGGGACATCACGGTTGATACGAGAGGCACGACCATTGATTTTTGGACAGGTTTCGGAGCGGCTGTCACAAGTAATCTTCAAGAGGTTCTTGATGATTTCACGGCCCAAACCGGAATCAAGGTTACCCACACTTCGAAAAATGGTTATGAAAACCTGCAAAGCGCGATAAACCTTTCGGCTTCGACGGTGACCTATCCTAACGTGTCCGTCGGCTATCCAGATCATTTTGCCGGGTACATCGATAGCAATATTCAGTTGGCTCTTGATGGCTTTATCGGTTCCGATTCGCTGATTCCGGCCACCCGTACCGGAACGGCTGCCGATTCTGCCGCCAGCGGAACCTTCAAGGAACTTCCGGCCTTCAATTACGATGATTTTTATTCTTCTTATCTTACCGAAAACACCACTCTGAAATTCAAAGAGGGCGGAGCGGGATTGGTGATGGGCATTCCTTTCAATAAATCGACCGAGGTTATGGCGTATAACAAAACCTTTTTCGATGCGGCTGTGATTAAGAACGCAGGAATCGCTCTTCCAACCACTTGGGATGAGGTCAAAACCCAATCGGATAAAATTTTGAATTACGTTAAAACCAATCATGTTTATGGCCAGGTTTTGGCAAGCGATGGGAAAGTCTATGCCACGGCGGCCGATGTTCCAAGCGCGGATTCGGTCCTTCTTGATTTCACTTCGGTGGCCGAAGGATCGTTCTATCCTTTGAGCTACGATTCTCAGGCCAACTGGTTCATTACCGGAATCCGGCAATGGGGCGGGGTTTATACCTCCGTCGATAAAGCCACGATGAGAGGCTACATCCATTTCTACGATAACGACAACAAAGCCAAGACGAAGGATTTCCTGACGACTTTGAATTTGGCTTATCAGGGCGGCGATTTGGCGATTCCGGCCACTTTTTCCGAGGCCAGCTATTGCTCTAACCACTTCAAAATCTATCAATCCTTGATGAATATCGGTTCATCGGCCGGCGTCAGTAACTGCGTGCCCGCCGGCGACGCCTTCCAAGTCGCCTGCGCTCCGATTCCTTATAAGACCGCCGACAAAAAATACGTCATCTCCCAGGGCACCAACCTTTGCATCTTCGACAAGGGAACGAACGCTGAGCGCGTGGCCTCATGGAAGCTTGTGAAGTTCCTTAGCCAAGTCGAAAACGGGAAGTTCGCGGCTTTGAGCGGCTATTTCCCGACCTGCAAGAGCGCTTTGAATAGCGATATTTATCAGGAGTTCATTAACGCCACTTCGGGCAGCAGCACCGACAAAGTCAATCGCTCGGCCGCCATGGTCAACGCCAGCGTCTATTCTTCGGATTCTCTCAATTGGCAGAAGTTCGTTGATCCGGGGTTCAATGGCTCTTCGACGATTCGCAACAGCGTCGACACCGTCACCGCTCAGGTTTTCATCACCAAAACGGGAATCGATCAAGTGATGGCTGACCAATACAGCGCCTTGGCCGATTACGTTCCGGCGGCTTGAGGCCAATTGATGAATAAATCACGCATTCACGCTCTTGATCTCGTCGCCATCGCCGCTCTTTCGACGGGGCTCGCGTCTTTAAGCGGCTGTTCCTCCAAACAAGCGGCTGATCCTTATAACCTCAATTGGGGCGAGGACACCAAAGGGGTCAGCATCTCCTTTTGGACGCCTTTTGGGAGCGACATCGAAGACGAGCTTGAGTCCATCGTCAAAACCTTTGAAGACAAAACCGGGATCAACGTCTCTTGCGAATCCAAAGGTGGCTATGATAACCTCGAAAGCGCCGTTACCCTGTCCGCTTCGACGAGTACCATGCCGGAAGTCACGTTGGCCTATCCTGATCACGAAGCCAACTATCTGGATATCAACGCTCTCGTCAAACTGGATTATTATTTCGAGAACGACGGGGATGAGGATTATAAGATTTCCGACTTTTATTCCGACTATATGAAAGAGAACCAGTCTTTGGCCTTCAAAAGCGATGGCACTCCTTACACGCTGGGGGTTCCATTCAATAAATCCACCGAGGTTCTTTGCTACAACCGCACATTCTTTGATTGGGCTAAAACCGTCGATGGTAGCATTGTTCCGCCGACGACTTGGGACGATATCGAGGCCTTAGGGCCCAAAATCGACGTTGTGCTGACCCCCTATTTCGGAAAAATCATCGGAAGCGACAATGTGCCCTATGCCTCGGAGAGCGTCATGCCTTCTGGGGTTACCATGGTTTTGGATCTGACTTCCGTGGCTCATGATGATTTCCATCCTCTTTCTTATGATTCCCAAGCCAACTTTTTCATCACGACGTGCCGTCAATGGGGTGGCCAATATACCTCCGTCAACAAAACCACCGGAAGGGGCTATTTGGCCTTCAACTCCGACGAAGTGAAGACGGGCCTCCAGTTCATGAAGGACTGCGCCGCGGCCGATTCGGTGGCCATTCCCGCCACCTATGGCGAATCCAAGTACACGTCAAACGAGTTCAAGCTTCTCAAATCCGTCATGGTGATCGGCTCTTCGGCTGGCGTCGGCAACCAAGCCCCGGCTGGGAATATGTTCCAGGTTGGCGTTTCGGCGATCCCTTACGAGAAAGCTCAGGACAAATACGTGATTTCTCAAGGGACCAACCT
Source organism: uncultured Bacilli bacterium (assembly GCA_963722445.1). Taxonomy (GTDB): domain Bacteria; phylum Bacillota_I; class Bacilli_A; order RFN20; family CAG-826; genus UBA4951. Next base: position 21,211 of record CAVRMZ010000006.1, read on the forward strand.
CGTTTTGCTCGATCAAGGGACCAACGCCCAACGCTTGGCGGCTTGGAAGCTGATCAAATACCTTTCGAAAGAAGCCAATGGCCTGTTCGCGGCCGAAACTGGCTATTTTCCTTCTTGCGCCTACGCCACCAATAGCGATACCTATCAGGAATTCGTCAACCGGACTCCGGTCTCGATTGCCGACAAGATCACTTACCAAACGGTTAAAGTCAATGCGGATTCCTATATGAACCCATCGGCGAATTGGACGAAGTTCGTCGATCCGGGATTCGTTGGGTCCTCGCATGTCCGGACTTCCGTTTCGACCGTCATGGCCCGGATGTTCGTTGACGGGCTGACGCCCCAAGCGGTCATTAATGAACAGTATTCCTTACTGTCGGAGTATTTCCAATGAAAAAATTGCTCAATAAACTATTCTTTTCGGCTTTCTTCTTCGCTTTTTTGGCGGCTCCCTTAACGGGTTGTCAGAATTTCGCTTCAGCCAGTTCGAGCAACGCTTGCTCGATTTTGGCGGACACCAATGCGCTCGTTGCAACCCCTTTGACCGATGCCTTGGCGTTTCCTTATGCGAGCGATTATCTCACGAAGGATTTCGCCGCGTCGACTTCGGGTCTCGCCTATGGGAAGGCCACTTTGGCGACGAATACCGACGGGGACACCGCCAGTTTTAGGACCCTTGGCCAAACCTATATCAAGGTGCGTTTTCTTGGGATCAACACTCCTGAGTCCACGGCGAAAGTCGAACCTTGGGGCGTCAAAGCCTCCCATTTCACGGCTGGCATCCTTTTGAGCGCCAAGAACATTTGCCTTGTCAATGACATCGATGTTTATTCTCAATACGATAGTTCGGGCGGCCGCAATCTCGGCTTCGTTTGGTATCAATTATCCGACACTGCTAGTTGGCGCCTTCTTAATCTCGAAATCGTCGAGGAGTGCTACAGCAAGGATCTTTTATTCACCGATTCTCCCCATCTCAAGTATCTGGATTCTTTCACTCAGGCCGGCGCGAAGGGGGCATCCTGCGGCTATCGCGTCTATGGGACCAAAGACCCTGATTACGATTACACTTCGACCGTCGTGGAGGCCACGATTTACGAGGTTTGGCATGACTACGCTGATTTAGGCATCGACAAAGACGCCGGCTCCTCTGGAAAACAATTGCACCTTAAGGCGCTAGTGGTGGGGCTGATCGGCGACAATCTCGTCTTGCGGGACCTCGTGCGGGATCTCAATCAAAGCGACGCCGCTCCTTTCAGCTGCATCTACGCCTACGCCGGATACAATTCCTCCTTGGCCAGCAAAGTGGCGGTCGGGGATGTCGTGTATTTCTACTGCCGGGCTACGACTTACGCTGGCAATTATCAGCTTTCCGATCTTAAGACCAGCAGTTATGGCGATTACAAATTCCAGGTCCTTGCCTCCCTCGGGAGCGCCAATTATTCGGATTACGTCGGGAACGGCAACGGCATCGACCCCGTGGTGACAGGCCCGATTTCTTCGAAAGATGATTTGGCCGCTTACTCTGGGTTTTATGCCCAGGCGGCCGTCACCATTCGCAACATTCAAGCCGGGGACTACGATGACGATGGCAACTTCATCCCAAGCGGCGAGGAGACCTATTACAACAAAGGAACCTCGGGAACCACGATTTACGCCTATATCAAGGACACGACCGTTGTCTGCAACCTCCGGATTGACAGCACCTGTTTCCCATTATTGACCTACAAGAACTTTCAGGTCGGCGCTTCCTATCGCGTCAAAGCCTATCTGTCGGCCTATTACTCGAACTATCAGCTTCAGATCCTTTCGAATCTCAAAGGCTACGACTACGTTACCGCGTTTTGATTTTTCAAATAAAGAAAGGAGAATCTTTTATGAAAAAATCGACAGCACTTCTCATGACAGCGTTGACTCTCGCCTCCTTAGCGGGGTGCGGGAACCAAGCCTCTTCTTCGCCTTCGACCCTTCCGGAAACGTACGAGGAAGTGGTGGCCAAGGTCGCTTCGACGGCCGCCATCGCCTATATGAGCAACGGCACCACCGGCAAAGCCATGGTGACGACGGGGAACGGAACCAATTCCGTCCCGGCCGCGGGCTATCTTTTGCTGGCGACTTCCTTTGACGTGAAAGCCCTCGTGGGCGTGGGCAGGGCCGAAACGACGGTTACCGCCTCGATTGCCTGGACTCTTTCCGATGCCACAGGCTGGGCCATCACCGACGTCAAAGGCGATACGACGCACAAGCAATACACGCCCAAGACCCCTTCTTATGGGAAAAGCGATCTCAAACCGGTCTTGACGGGGGCCATTACGTTCGGGGAGGCCGCCAAGAACGTGACCTATGACGTCGTGGTCGCCGCTTCTACCGTCGCTCCAGTCGAGTTTCTCAAACTCTCGGATCTTTATACTTCCGTGATCACCAATTCGAAGATCAACGTTTTCGTTATCACGTATGGCTATGTGACGGGATTCTCCTCTGATTTCCAAAGCGTCTACATCGCGGCGGGGGGCTATGGCTGCCAGCTTTATCAAGCGACGAGTTTCGCCTCATCCTATAAGGCAGGCAATCTGGTCAAGGTCACGGGCACGATTGTCAACTATTATGGCCTTGAGCTCAAGAACGTGACCGACGTCGCGGTCCTTGCGGGCAAGGAAGGCGTCGATTCCCGCGATCCTGTCACTCCAAGCGAGGCTGACATCAAGAGCGTCACGAATAACGGCACCAAATGGGACAACGCCTTCGTGTCCGTGCATGCCGTCTATAGTTCGTACAACAGCGGAACCATGAAGTTCTTAGTGGGCTCCACTCCGATTTATCTTTATCTCATCAAAGGCCTTGATTCGGCTGTTTCGGCCGGTTACAAGGCTCAGTTTACCGCTTCCACCGCGACGGGCGGAACCTATGCCATCACAGGAATCGTGAGCTATTACGCGAAGACGAGCTCTTTTGAGATCGTTCCGTGGCAAGCCGGTTGGGTCCAAGCCCTCGCCTAAAGCCTTAAAGAGCAAAACGGGCTTTTCAAAAGGCCCGTTTTTTGGTGGCTTGGCCCCTTGGCCTCAACTGGTGATTTTGTTTGTTGCGAATGGGAGGCCCTAGATATAAAATAATGCGCGCTGGTCCCTTAGCTCAGTTGGTAGAGCAGCTGACTCTTAATCAGCGGGTCGCGGGTTCGAGTCCCTCAGGGATCACCAGTGAGAAAACGGCCACGCCTTTAATCGGGCGTGGCTTTTTCTTCGCAAGTGGTCTATAAATAAATAGAATTATGGAAAGAAAACCATCCGAAAATCACGTTCGCCGCATTTTGGGAGCCCTCAAAAAGGAAAACCGGAAATTCCTTTCGTTGGAGATGCTTTCTAAAGCGGTGGGACTTTATCCTGACGTTTTGGCCGACGATCTTCTCTATTTCAACCCCATGGTCAAGATGGATCCCTCCTTGGATATGAATTCCCTCACGAGCGCCCTTGACGCTTATGTGGCGGCTTTGGACCTTGAAAAAGCCAAGCGCCCCCTCGTCAAAAGAAGTTTGGTTACCCAAGGCGAGTTGGCGGCGTATTCGTCCATCGCGGATTTCGTTTATAAAAAGATGACGAGCGCCGGAGGCCTCGTTTCCCCTTCTTTGGTTTTGTCGGACCATGATCTCCGTTTGCTGCAGAAGCTCGTCGCCCAAGAAGTTTCGGCCCGCAAAAAGGCCAAAAGAAAAAAGCCGAGATAAAAATCGTTTTCGCGGCCTTTCGCTTTCGCAAAAGGGGCTCTTATTTTCTAAGGGTTTACGACGAGGCGGTCTTTTTGCTGTTTTTTAGCGATTTTGTTGTTGTGTTAATGGTCCCCATCCATTAAAATCTTAATTAAGGAGAATACCTTAATGAAACGAATGAATCGTAAGATCATTCTGCTTCCGCTGGCGTTGGCCGCTTTTGTCGGTCTTGCCGGCTGTGGCAATTTGACCTCGTCGTCCAGCAAGTCGGGCATCATTGCCCCAACATCCTCTACGCCCACGAGCCAACCGGGCTCATCTTCGAGCCCCGTCGCTGCTCAAACCCTTTCGGATTTGAACAAAGCTGGTACTTACGATGTCAAAGGCGTCGTCGTTGCTCTCACGACGAAATCGTATGTGATTCACGATGACAAAGCCGGAGCGTTGGTTCACATCAATGCCGCCCCTTCGGTCAAACTCGGGGATTATGTCGAAGTCAAGCAGGCCCTCGTCGATGGCACTTATATGCCTTATAACGGGCTTTATCAATTCAGCGCTGCCGACAAAACCAACGCTTTGACGGTTACGACCGCCACAGGAACCAAGCCGACGATACCGGCCGCCACCGCCTTGACCTCAGCGGTCGCTGACGGATGGAAAACCAGAGGAAGCGCGACTCCTTCGACCTTGAAGTCGACCGATGTCACACTATTCTCATGGACGACGACCGCCGCTGCTTCGGGTATTTACACCACATTGAATCTCAGCGGTTCGAATACCGTCATTGAGCCGACTTATCTCGATTCGACGGTTTTCCCGATTGCCGTTGGGAAGACCTACGACGTCGAAGCCTATTTCATTGGCTATTCCGCGGCCAATAACTATGCTGCGGTCGCCATCACGAAAGCAACTGAGAAAGTTGTTGCCCCAATCGCAATCTCCATTACTTCCGCCGGGGGCGCCACAAGCGTCCGCGTCGCGGAGACTCTCGCTTTGACCGCTACGATCACGCCGAGCAATGCAACCAATAAAACCGTTACTTGGAGTTCGAGCGACACCGCTAAAGCCACCGTCAGCGAAACCGGCGTTGTTACTGGTGTTGCCGTTGCCGACAGTGTTATTATTACTGCGACTTCCGTCGCTGATACTGCCATTAAGGGAACGATTACTCTTGCGATCGCCGAAAAGGCCATTGCCTCAGTTTCAAGCCTTAGCGTCGATTCCGAATCTGTTTCACTTGTTGTCACCAATACTCATCAGATCGTTACGACTGTTCTTCCAACTGACGCCAATCAGTCCGTCGCTTATGCAAGTGATGCTACTGGCATCGCCACTGTTAGCACAAGTGGCCTCATTACGGCCGTTAGTGCTGGCACGGCCAACATTACCGTCACGACCGTCGGAGTCACTACTGGTTCCGTCGCTTTGACAAAGACCATTGCCGTTACTGTTACGCTCCTTCCAGGGACGACGGCAACAACCATCGGTGCTTTGCTTGCCATGACCGCCCCCGATACCACCCACCTTTATCAGGTGAGCGGAATTCTTGAAACTTTGGATCATACAGATAAAAATGGCAAAGTTTTCTTGACCGATCCCGCTTCTGGGAAGACTATAATCGTTTTTCAAAGCACAACCACCGCTTCTTCAATCACTTATGCCAGTGGCACTCTTATTTTTAAGAACCCCAGTGATGCAGTCACGACCCTAGCTTCTTACAAAAATGGTGAAATGGTTACTTTAAATTGTATGTTCCTGTTTAGTAGCTCCGTTCCTGAAATCGTAGGTTTCTTCGTGAGCCACGTTGCCGACACTTCTGCTTATGCCGTGACAGTCGATGCTGCGACCAACGGAACCGTTTCTGCTGATGTTACGAGTACCACTTATGGGCAAATCGTTGGTTTGACAATGGTTCCTGCTAATGGATATATAGTTGGTTCTGTTGTTGTCAAAAACGCTCAAGGTTTTGCCGTAAATGCCACAGTTAACGCTTCCGACACCAACAAATATACGTTTGCGGCAACCTGCTACAACGAAGTCGTTGTGACCTTTATCTCTTCTACCGTTACATCTATTGTGATAACACCAAGCAGTTTGAATTTACCCTTCAATGCTTATACTTCTTCGTTGACCGCGACTGTAAGTGGAATTTCGATTACAGCTATCGGTTGTGGAAACTTTGCTTCAAGTTCTACTGGTTCTTTCACTTCTGATATCCAATTCAGGCTTAACTCCACTTCCGGAAATTCCGAAATTTACAACACTTTGGCTACGCCGACTGCCATCAAATCGGTTGTTGTTACTTTGTACACTGCCATTACTAAAGATTTGTTGACTCTTAGTGCTGGCACTGCCCCCATCACTACGGCGGTTGCCACAGATAATTTGGGTTTTGTCGCTAATCAATTGATTTATACAAAATCTTTTGATGAAAGTTCGAATTTCACTTATTTTAATTTGGGTCACACTATAACTAGTGGTTCTGCATACATTGCTAGCATCGTAGTCAACCTCTATTGAGATTAGAAAGGAAATTAGTTCAGCCCCCATTTGCTTGGGGGCTTTTTTATTATGCATGTTGTTACCTTCCTTAAGATTTTTTTGATTTTCTTCCGTTGTAGTCATTTCGGAAAAAACCTATACTAACTAACGTATAAAAGGAGACATCAAAATCACATGCCTGAAATCAAGAAAACGTTCCAGTCCGTGGATGGCAACACCGCCGCCGCCATGGAAAGCTATTACTTCACTGAAGTAGCGGCGATTTATCCGATAACCCCGTCATCTCCGATGGCGGAGCTTGTGGACGTTATGGCGAGCAAAGGAGCCAAGAACTTCTTTGGTTCACCGGTCAAAGTGGTGGAGATGCAATCCGAAGCCGGAGCCGCCGGTGCGGTCCACGGCGCGCTTCAGGGCGGAGCTTTGGCCACGACCTATACGGCCTCCCAAGGCTTGCTCCTCATGATTCCGAATCTTTATAAGTGGTGCGGTGAGCTTCTTCCGGCCGTTCTTCATGTGGCGGCCCGGAGTTTGGCGGCCCGCGCGCTTTCGATCTTCGGCGATCAGGCCGATATCTATGCCTGCCGCCAGACCGGCGTCACGATGATCTGCTCGTCTTCCGTTCAGGAAATCGCTGATCTCACCCCGGTGGCCCACTTGGTGGCCATCGATGCCTCGACTCCAGTCATGTCTTTCTTCGATGGCTTTAGGACTTCTCACGAAATCCAGAACGTCGAGTTCGTCGATCCCGAGGAGTGGAAGAAACTCCTTCCGATGGACAAAGTTGAAGCCTTCAGGAAACGGGCGCTTAACCCGCACACCCACCCGGTGACACGCGGCGGCGCTGAAAACGACGATATCTATTTCCAGGCGCGCGAGGCCCAGAACGGCCATTACGATGACGTCCTGGCTTCGGTGCTGAAGTATTTCAAAGAGGCAACTCGTCTGACGGGCCGTCCGTACGCTCCGTTTGTTTATTATGGCGATCCGAAGGCCGACCGCATCATCATCGCGATGGGCAGCGTTACCGAGACGGGCACCGAAGTGGTGGACGCCTTAAATAAGGCTGGCCAGCACGTTGGCATCGTCAAAGTCCATCTTTATCGTCCGTTCTCAAGCAAACTTTTGGCCTCGGTCATCCCTTCGTCCGTCAAAAAGATCGCCGTTCTTGATCGCACCAAGGAACCCGGCAGCGAAGGCGAGCCGCTTTATCTCGATGTCGTGGCGGCTTTGCAAAATGAAGGCCGCACGTTCACGAAGATCATCGGAGGCCGTTATGGCCTTTCGAGCAAGGATACCCAGCCCAAGGACGTCAAATCCGTTTATGATTTCCTCGACGCCAAGAAGAACTGGAATGGCTTCACCGTCGGCATCACCGACGATGTGACCCATCTTTCGATTCCGGTGGACGAGAAGTTCGTCGTCCCCCATGCCTATACAAGCTGCCTTTTCTATGGCTTAGGATCCGATGGCACCGTGTCCGCCAACAAGAGCTCAATCAAGATCATCGGCGACGCGACCCATCAATACGCCCAGGCCTATTTCCAGTACGATAGCCGCAAGGCTGGCGGAACCACCCGTTCGCACCTGCGTTTTGGCAAAGAGCCGATTCACAGCGAATACTACGTCAAGAACGCGGATTTCATCTCGGTTTCTCTCGATACCTACATTCTGAAATTCGACATAATCAACAATCTTAAGGATGGCGGCACTTTCCTTCTCAACACCGATATGGATGATGCGACGCTCATCAAGTCGATGCCGAACCGCATGAAGCATCTCTTGGCGGAGAAACACGCTCGTTTCTTTGTCATCAACGCCAACAAGATGGCGGAGCAGTGCCACATGGGCCGTCATACCAACACGACCTTGCAGGCCGCCTTCTTCAAGCTTTCGCCCTCCATCATGCCTTACGCGGAAGCCGAGACATGGATGAAGAAACTCGTTGAGAAGACCTATGCCAAAAAAGGCGCCGATATCGTCAAGAACAACGATGACGCCATCGATGCCGGGCCAAAGGGCTTGCGCGAGGTCAAGGTTGATCCGGAATGGATCAAGCTTTCCGTCGTCAAAGTCCCGAGCGCCGATACCGGCGATACCTATTACGATGAATACGTCGACACTATCGACCGTCTCGACGGCGATGAACTCCCGACGTCGGCCTTCCAGAAGTTTGAGCTTCTCGATGGCACGATGGAGCCCAACATCACGTTCAAAGAGAAACGCGCGATCGCGGATCGCGTCCCGCAATGGAACCCGGAGTATTGCATTGAGTGCAACACCTGCTCGTTCGTTTGCCCGCACGCCACGATCCGTCCGTATCTTCTCGACGAGAAAGAACTCGCCGGCGCTCCCGCCATCGTCAAAAAAGCCGTAAAGACCGTCGTGGGCTCGCCCAAAGCCGCGAACCTTAAGTTCCGGATCCAAGTTTCGACCATGGACTGCGTTGGATGCGGCCTTTGCGCCAATGAGTGCTTGGGCAACAAAGCCGCCATTATGCAGAAGAACGATCATTTTGCGCTCAAGATGGTCGAAGCCAAGGGCGAAGCGGCCCAGCAAGAAGGCGCGGACTATCTTTACGCCCATTGCACCTCCAAAGGCGATATCTTCCCGCTCAACACCGTTAAAGGCGTTGGCTTCCTCCGTCCGTACATGGAGGTCTCAGGAGCCTGCGCCGGCTGCGGCGAAGCTCCGTACTACCGTTTGCTGAGCCAGCTCTTCGGGAGGGATATGCTCGTGGCCAACGCCACTGGCTGCACCTCGATTTATTGCGGCTCGACCCCGCTCACCCCGTTCGTGAAAGACGAGAACGGCAACGGCCCGGCTTGGGCGAACAGCTTATTCGAAGACAACGCCGAGTATGGCTTCGGCATGCGGATCGCAAGCGACTACAAGATGACGCAGATCGTGCGCATCTTGACCGCCGCCAAAGCGGCCGCCGATGTCGAAGAGCCTTTAAAAGCCCTGATCGACAAATACTTAGCCAATCTCAAGAACCGCGATGAGGAGAGGATCCTCGTCCCCGCGCTCATCAAAGCGGTCGATGCCTCTAAGAACGTCGCCGTCAAAGAACTCAGCAATTACTACCGCGACCTCATCGACAAGTCGGTGTGGATCATCGGCGGCGATGGCTGGAGCTACGATATCGGGTACGGCGGTTTGGATCACGTCTTGGCCAACGAGGCGGACGTCAACGTCTTAGTCCTTGACACCGAGGTCTATTCCAACACCGGCGGCCAGGCTTCGAAGTCCTCCCAGACCGGTTCCATCAACAAGTTCACGGCTTCGGGCAAGAAAGAAGCCAAGAAGAACCTCGCGCTCATGGCCATGAGTTATGGTCATGTCTACGTCGCTCAGATCGCCTTGGGCGCCAACCCGATGAAGGCCATTCAGGCCCTCAAAGAGGCGGAGTCCTACGATGGCCCGTCCCTTGTCCTTTGCTATTGCCCCTGCCTTGAGCAGCATATTGCGGCGGGCTTGGTCAACAGCATCGCGGAAGAGAAGAAAGCCGTGGCGTGCGGCTACTTCACGACCTTCCGCTACGATCCGCGCTTAGTGGCCGCAGGCAAACCGGGCCTTCAGATCGATTGCCCGGAACCCGACTTCACCAAATTCCGCGACTTCTTGATGCTCGAGACCCGCTTCTCCCAGCTCCCCATCGTCAATCCGGAGCATGCCGAAGAGCTGCTCGCGAAGTGCCAGAAGTACGCGCAGGATCGCTGGAACGCCATCAAGAAGTTCGGCTTATAATTCGATGAGCTTCAGGGCCTGGAGAAATCCAGGCCTTTTTTGGGCTTAGGGCGGATTGTTTCTTATTTGGGTTCCAGGCTTTTATAATAGAAACATGGAAAGCTATATCCCCGACGAGAAACGATATGAGAAGATGCGTTATGTCCGCTCAGGCCGCAGCGGGCTTCTTCTCCCTGCCATCTCGCTAGGCTTTTGGCATAACTTCGGGGACGAAAGCGACTATGCGACCATGAAGGCGTTATGCTTCGCCGCCTTTGACCATGGCATCACCCATTTCGACCTGGCCAACAATTACGGGCCGGCGAACGGGGCCGCTGAGCGGAATCTCGGGAAGATCATCAAAGAGAATTTCTGGCCTTACCGGGACGAGCTGATCATTTCGACCAAGGCGGGTTACACGATGTGGCCGGGCCCTTATGGCGATTATGGGAGCCGCAAGTCTCTTTTGGCTTCGCTCGACCAGTCTTTGACTAGGCTGGGCTTGCCTTATGTCGATATCTTTTACCATCATCGGATGGATCTTAAAACGCCGCTTGAGGAGACGATGGGGGCGTTGGCCATCGCGGTCAAAGAGGGCAAGGCCCTTTATGTCGGGCTTTCGAATTACGATGGGCCGACTCTGGCGAAAGCCACCGCGATCCTTGACGAGCTTCACGTGCCTTTCGTGATCAACCAGAACCGATATTCGATTTTCGAGCGGGCCATCGAAGAGAACGGCTTGCTCGAGGAGACGAAAAAACTTGGCAAAGGCTTGATTTGCTTCTCGCCCTTGGCCCAAGGCCTTCTCACCGACCGCTATCTTCATGGCATCCCCAAGGACAGCCGGATGGCGACCGATCCGCGATTCCTCAAGAAAGAGGCTTTGACGCCGGAGCGGCTCAAGCGGATATCCGCCCTTAACGACATCGCCTTGAAGCGGGGCCAGACCCTCGCCGAAATGGCGCTGGCCTGGGACCTCGCCCACGAAGGCGTCACCAGCGTCCTCATCGGGGCGAGCAAGCCTTCCCAGATTCTCGACAACGTCAAAGCCCTTGATAACGTCGTCTTCTCGGAACGCGAGCTCAAAGCCATCGACGCGATCGCTCTTTCTCAAAAATAAAAAAGGCCCAAGGAATGGTCCTTCGGGTCTCTTTTGGCTATCCAAGGATATAATAACGGCAAGAGAATGGCGCCATGGAACAAATGCTTAACGATCGTCTCAAAGGCTTGATGAAAGAAAAAGGCCTGAACCAAAAGCAGCTTGCCGCGAAAGCCAATCTTACGGAAGCGGCGGTTTCAAAGTATCTTTCAGGCGCAAGGCGGCCTCAATCGAAAGCCTTGGTGACCTTGGCTTCGGTCTTAGGAACGACCACCGATTATCTTATGGGCGCCAAAGGCAGCGAAGGGGACCATTTCAAGATCCTTGAAGAAGCGATCCGTCAGAACAAAGGGTCTTTGAGCGCCGAAGAAAAGATGCGGCTGATCCTTCTTCTCACTCAGAACTGATCAGTTGTAATACTGCGCTTGGGCTTCCCACATTTTCTTATAGAGGCCGTTTTCGATTGTCATAAGGTCGGCATGGGTGCCTTCCTCGACGATCTTGCCTTTGTCGATGACGGCGATGTCATCGCAGAACTTGGTGCTCGACATCCGATGGGAGATGAAAACCGCGGTCTTGCCCTTGGCGAGTTCGCCGAGGTCTTCGTAGATCTCCGCTTCGCTTTTGGGATCGAGGGCGCTCGTGGGTTCATCGAGAATCACCAAAGGCGAATCTTTGTATAACGCGCGGGCGATGGCAATCTTTTGGGCCTCGCCGCCGGAGATCTCGATCCCGTTTTTGTCGTTTTCGTTATAGAGGATCGTGTGGATGCCCTCAGGAAACTTCTCGATGCGGTCATAGATGCCGGCCTTCTTGAGGCAGTCGATGGCTTTCGCTTCGTCGCCGTTGGGGCCTGAGGCCACATTGTCGAGGATCGAGAAAGAGAAAAGCTTAAAGTCCTGGAAGACGATGGCGTAAAGCCGATAGGCCGATTCCTCGTCATAGGAGGGAAGGGGTTTGCCATTGATGAGGATCTGGCCCGAATCGGGCTCATAGAAACGGCACAAGAGTTTCATGAGGGTGGTCTTGCCTGCCCCGTTGACGCCGACGATCGCCAATTTTTCATTGGCTTTGATCGAAAGCGAGACATCATCCAAAGCTTTGTCCTTTTGCTTCGGATACGTGAAGGTCACGTGCGAGAATTCAATCGAAAGAGGCATCTTCTCGTCGAGCCTTTCCGTGCCATAAACCAGGGTGGAAGGCAAAGCAAGGTAATCGAAGTAGTTCTGAAGATAATCGGAGTTAAGGCCTAAGCCCACGGCCGCGCTGATCATCGTGGAAATCGCCGAAGTCAGGATCGTCAAAGCCCCGACATAAGCCAAGGCGTTGCCAATCGAAATAAGGCCATACAACGCTTTTAAGCCCATGAAGGAATAAGCCACAAGCGTGACAAGCGAAATCAGAAATCCGGTCAGGATCTCGAAGAGGGCATCGAGTTTGCTGAAATGGTCCCACACCGCATTGACGCCATATTTGCTTTCGCTTTGCTCGTGCAGAATCATCCGTTGCATCGAATAGAGGCGAATGTCTTTTCCGTATTTGTAGTTGACGCAGAGATCCCAGAAATATTGATAACGGCGGTTGCTCTCCACGTTCTGCATCATCGCTTTGTAAGTGATCTTGTTGACGAGAATGGTCGCGGAGATGCCAAGGATCACCGTTACCACAACGGGAACGAAGACGACGAGGGCGCTCCAAGGATTGGCCAAAAACGAACTGAATTGATCGACTTTGTTGGGGCTCGCCAAAGCAAAGAGCCCGCCCAATAAGAGCAAAGCGTAAACGATGTCCGAAAGCCCTTTGAGGATGCTGCGAAGGTTGGCGACGAACGTCGTCATGCCGCCGGAACCATTGGAGCCTTCGTTGGCCAACGCCACCATGCGCATCGTGACTTCATCTTCTACTTGGTTATAGGCTAAATTGTAGTTTTTGGCCGCGATTCTTTTGTTCACGAGAGCCTGGATTTCGCTTCCTTTGGCCTCAAGGTAAAACTTGAAGAAGACGTTGGCCAGCCCAAGGACGAAATCGATGGCGATGAGCCAGTAGACGAGGCCCATCGTGGCCGCGGTTGAGTTGCCCGCGATGATCGAATCGATGATGAGGGCCCCGAAATAGATGGCGACATAAGGGAACAAGGAAAGCGTGAGGCCATAGATGAGATTCACGATGACATAGGATTTCGAGAGGCTCCAAGCGAGCGCGAAGACTTTGCGGATTCTTTTAAATGCTGGCGTTTTCTCGGTTTTCATTTTCGGTGGCTCCTTCCTTGTAGTATTTGGCTTGAAGATCAAACATCGCTTTGTATTCGGGGCACTTCGTTAAAAGCTCTTCATGACTTCCGATGGCGTCGATGCGGCCATGATCGAGATAAACGATGCGGTCGCAGAAGCGGGTCGAAGCAAGGCGGTGGGAGATAAAGATCGACGTATTCCCTTTGGCGAAGTTGAGATACTGCTTGTACAAGCTTTCCTCGCTAAGGGGATCCAAGGCGGCGGTGGGCTCATCGAGGAGCAGAAGCGGGGCCCCTTTGTAAAGGGCTCTTGCCAAAAGAAGCTTTTGGGTTTCGCCTCCGGAAAGCTGAACGCCTTGGAGATCGAAAGTCTGGGTGACGAAGGTGTTCTCTTTATCGGGAAGGCTTTCGATCTTGTCTTTAAGCCCGGCTTTGGCGACGGCGTCCCAAAAACGGGGCATGTCGGCCTCCTCTTCGGGAAGGCAGGTGACGTTGACCTTGATGGTGAGCGCCAGCGGATTGATGTCCTGGAATAGGGCGCTGATGAGATTCATGTATTCATCCACGTTGTATTCCCGGATGTCATGACCCCCCACCAGAATCCTTCCCTTCGTCGGCTCGTATAAGCCGCAAAGGAGTTTGACGAGGGTAGTCTTGCCCGCCCCGTTATTGCCCACAAGGGCGACTTTCTCCCCAGGAGCGATCGAAAGGTTGATGTCCTGAAGCGTCTCGCCTTTTTCACCAGGGTAAGAGAAGGACACATGATCGAAAACAATGGACAAAGGTTTGGAGATTGTCGAGATATCGATACCCTTTCCATGGTTTAGAACGTCTTTTGTCAATAACGCGTTGCGGTAGTCATCGATAAGAATCGAAGCGGTTCTGGCTTGGCCAAATGCGTCCGTGAAGTTATTGATCCATTCCGAGAAGCCGGCCACGATCCCAAGCAAGAAAGCGAAGGTGCCTAAATCGATTTTTCCGCTTGCGGCCAAGCCAATGAGAAGCGAATAGGCGACGAAATCCCGAGCGAAAAGAAAGAGGTTATCGCTGAGCCCGGCGATAAAGGGACGAATCCGTTCCTTGGCTTCGAGCGAGAAGACCGAAGCGGTCAAAGTCTCATAGACCTTATCGAACCAGCGGTCGAGACGATAGGCCCTAATATCCTTGGCGTTCTCGAGATTCGTCAAATGATTGTCCAAAACGTATTGGCGGTTGTAGAGGGTTTCCGCTTCGTTTCTCTTGTGGGCGATATAGACCTGGCCCCACCACGAAAGGAGGAAATTCGCTAAGAACATGCCCGCCATGACGATGAGAATCCAAGGGACATAGATGGCGGCAATCACGGCATAAGTGATCATGCCCAATAAGCCAATCATTAAAAGAGGGGCTTGCTTCATCATGTTTTCGATTCCGATCCAGTTCGAATTCAAAGCTCCGAAACCTTTTTCAAACGTCTTGCGCTTTTCGCGAGGCTCGATATTCAGGTAATCGGTTGTGATGGCTTTTTCGCTCATCCGAAGCCAGCTTTCGGTGCAACGGGCGAAAGTGCCGATCCACATATAGCGAACCTGGGACCAGATTTTAATGGTTTGAAGAACCAAAACCGCTGAAACGAGTATGACGATAGTTATGAGATAAGAAGAAGCCGTGCTTCCTTTCGTGAGAGCCTCGACCACGAAATAGGAAGTCAAAGTGCCTGCCAATCCAACCGCCAATGTCGTGAGAATATTAAGAATGAGGTATAAAATACCCAGCCAGGTGTGATGTCGCACATCTTTGAGGGCGTAGAACAAATTGCTGATCCAGGTTCGTTTTTTTGCCATGGCACCAGTTTATAGAAGACTAGAAAAAACAAAAGCAATTCCTGATTGCGAAACCTTGCTTTGCTCTTTTGGAAGTCTAGTTGCCATCTAAAGCAGGGAAAATAAGAAAAATCCAGTTTAAAAAAATAATGGCATTTTTTGGCCAATTGTTGTTTTCGGTTGTTTTTATCCCCGCGGGAAATCGGCGACATGTTAAACATGTTTCGCTGATAGAGGAGAATTCATTACAGTTAACGCTGTTATTTTTTATTGTTTTTTAGAAAAGTTAACGCTGTTTTTCGCTATAATAAAAGCCATGAAGGGGACTAGTTTGAAGACGAAATACTTAGGAAGGCATTTTTGGCTTATTGCCATGGTGCTGTTCTTTGGCATGCTGGAGAACCTTTGCGCGGCGTTTTATCCTTTGGCTCTTGGGTATCTGATTGACGATTACTCCTCGATTGGGAATTCTAAGCTTTGGCTCATCGGAGCTCTTTTCTTTGCATCATGTGCTTGTTTATTGGTTTTTGATTACCTCACAAAAAGATTGATGATTCGTCTTTCCTATGCAATAAAATGCGAGATCAGAAAAGATCTTTTTGCCACAATTCTAACGGAAAACTCTTCTTCTTTTCATGAGCATCCCGATGAGTACTATGCCTCTTTGCTGACTTCTGATGTTGATGCTCTTTATGACAAGTATTACCAAAATATCGTTTGGTTTTTTATAAGGGTGGTGGATTTTACCGTTTTCTTCGCCCTTTTGGCCTATATCAACTGGATCATGTTTCTTGTTATCTTCTCAATTACTTTCATTTCCTTTTTCATCCCCAAACTCGTCGGAAAAAAACTGGAAGCCAACGAGAAAGACGTTTCAGAAAGCAACGCCTCCTATCTTTCTGACATTAGCGAACTCATAAAAGGCCGAGAATTTGCTAATGAACGAACCTTGAGTCGATTTGAGAAAATTCACGAAAAAAGTAATTTGATAAAGGAGAACTCGCGGTACAAAGCCAATCGTTATGTTGCTTTCGTTGATATCTTTCAAGGGGTTTCGCTCTATATCATTCAGGCGGTAACTTTTTGCGTTGGCCTCGTTCTTCTTCGTTTTAGCCTTTTGAGTTTGGGTGGTCTTACTGCCTCTTTGCTTTTTGCAGATTTGCTGGTGTATCCAACAAACGACGCTATCGGAATTCTTTTTTTGCTCAAGGGTGGAAAAGCTTACGAAAGAAAAATCGAAGAAAACCTTTCACATTCTCAAGCGCTTGTTCTTTATAGCCAAACTAAAATCGAAACCCTTAAAGTCGATAACCTGTCGGCTAAAGCGGGTGATTTCATTCTATCGGGGATATCTTTTGATCTTTCTTTTGGCAAGAAGATGGCCGTTGTTGGAAAAAACGGGGCTGGGAAAAGCACGCTTCTAAAAACACTTCTTGGAATTGAGAAATCAAGTGGTGGGGCTTTATTCGTAAACGGAAGAAAAATATCCCCGTTTGAACTTGCTGCAGAATCTGCTTATATAAATCAAGACATTTTTCTTTTTGAGGCGACAGTGGAGGAAAACATCACTCTATTTGGAAGCTATCCTTTGTCTGCCGTCTTTCCCTCGCTTCAAAAAATAAATTTGGGGAAAAACCTAGATTGTCAAGTTGGTCGGAATGGATCTTGCCTCTCAGGGGGAGAGAAGGCAAAAGTTGCCATTCTTCGAGCTTTGTGTCGCGGCCAAAGTTTGCTTATCTTCGACGAGGCTTTCGCCGCCATTGATGAAAAAAGCGCTTCTGAGATTCAATCGTTCCTCAAAAGCAAGGACATCATGCTAATATCCGTTACTCATGATTTGAGTTCTAAGAACTTACTGTCATTCGACAAAATTCTTATTGTTAAAGATGGCAAAGAAGTTGCCATTCTTCCATCAAAAAAGGCCTCTGAGGCCGCTGGTCTCATTTAAAAAAACAACAAAATTCTAAATGTGTTTTTTGACTTTTTGGCTTTCACTGAGCAAATAGGGAAGAGCGAGTTCAAAGCGCAAGCCATACGAAACTTTTTTCTCGTCATTCCCTTGGGTGTCTTTGATGGCTTCTTTAACAAAGCCAGATGAGATTTGCAAGGATTCTAAGAACGAGTTTCCGTTTAGAAACAGCCCTAAAAAGGCCGAAGCGAAAATATCCCCCGCCCCATGATATTTGCCTGGATAGGAGGCGTCGCAATAGGAAGCAATCTTTTTTTCTCCTTGGGATAAAAAGTACATTCCGATTTTATTATTCTTTTTTTTAACACCGGTGATTAGCGCTTTTTTGGCTCCGATTTCAACCAAGCCATTCAGCAGCGAAGAGAAATACTTTATCGTTGAATTTTCAGGCTCAAAAGGCTGATGAGTCAAAAATGCCGCTTCTGAAAGATTTGGGACAATTATGTCTGCCCTTTTAACGAGTTCCCTCATTTCTTCGATATGCTTTTCCGTGAATCCGGGGTAAAGTTTTCCGCTATCCGCCATTGCGGGGTCCACGAATAAAAGAGTGTCTTTTTCTTTAAGCAGCGAAATTGCCTGTAGGACAACAGCCGCTTGCCCGTTTCCTAAATAACCTGTATAAATGGCGTCAAAATGGTGATTGTAGTCTTTCCATTTCTCAATGCTGGGAAGTATTTCGTTGGTGAGATCAGTAAAAGTCCAACTCTTGAAACCCGAAGTATGATTGGATAAAACAGCGGTGGGGACCCCAACCGTTTCGATTCCTAAGGCCGAAAGAATCGGAAGGGCAACCGTCAAGGAGCATCTTGCCGGAAGCCTCATTTCTCCCGCGGGGAAATGAGGATTCCGGCAAAGGCTAGAAGTTCTTGGGGAGGGGTTCGGGGAGGCCCTTTTTGCAAGAAGGGCCTCCCCGGTCACTCTTTAAAAAACTCATAGGTTTTACAACGGCTTTAGCATGAACTGGTTTTTCATAGCATTGAGTTGTGCGTTCTTAACTGCGTGTTGCGACGCGACATCCAAGCGCATAATGCAGGAACACGATGAATGGGTGACTGGGACAATCATCCTCGGTCTTGCGAGCTTGATTCTCCTCCCGGTGTTTCTTTCCCTCGATCTGAAGCCGGTTTCATTCGAGCTGATCGCTTTAATGGCGATAGTCCTGCCGCTGGAGATACTGGGTTACTACCTTTTTCTTTCTGCTATCCGTATGGGCGCACTGTCGCTGACCGTCCCGTTACTGGCCTTTACGCCGGTGCTCACGATTCTGACCTCCGCATTGCTCCTGGGCGAGCGTATCAGTTGGAAGGGGGGATTCGGGATAGGTCTGGTCACGCTTGGCGCTTATGTGCTCAATGCCGATCTGATTACCCTGAATCTCCTGGCACCCATCAGGGCATTGTTCTCAAATCCAGGGTCGCGTCGGATGTTTTTCGTTG
>CAVRMZ010000007.1:0-13026 GCA_963722445.1 uncultured Bacilli bacterium
TTCCGTTGTAACTATCACATGTTACTGGGAAGGACATCCACACGTTAGCATAAAGATTAATAAAAAGGCTACAGCTATTAATTTATATGGCATCGATAATCTCCAAGTGGCACCAATCTGGAATTTGACCATGAATATCTGGTATCAAATGATAATCTAAATCATTTTTGATATCAGAATAATGTAATGTATGCACTCTACAGAAAAATCGATCAGCCGCATAACTGTTGCAATTGGGGCATTCTGCACATTTTAATATTTTTTTAATAAATATACGCATTGAATCACCACTAATCCCATATTCTGTGTTTCTCATGAACAGATTCAGATCCGCAATCGCTTTCATATATATACCAATTGATATCTTCTGGAACGTCTACAATTTTGTAATCTTTAGGTTTCCACAATTCATATGCTTCTATTACATCCGGGTTTGATCTAATTGAATTTTCATACCAATTAATAAATCCGAATCGATTATCGAACCAACCATCGTTCTCAAATAAAATATTTTCATTGTCAGGATAATGATAATCTATATCGACAACTTGCCATCCCCGATGTAATATCAGATGCCATGCACATAAATCGGGTAAAGCAAATCCACCGATACCATTAAAAATTACGATTTTTGTCATATGAATTGGATAATTATTGTATGTTTAAATTTATAAGGATTGTGTTTAAATTTTATCGACGATATAGTGAGTAAAATAATCTACTATAAAAAATAAAAGTGTACTGCTATGAGTGAACTTACAAATGATAATATAAGATAAGTTGACACTGTTTCAAAACTAATATTGTAATGTGTTATAAGTAGACCAATTAAATATAATATAGATGTAAATATTGAGACTATAACAAATGAAACTATAAATTGATTAAGATAATATTTTACTATCGATTTCATAGTAATATTTATAATGTGTATATTTATTTAATATTTGTCATTCTATAGGGATCAAAAATCATAATTTGGTGTAAATAACATAAATATACAATATATAGTCATAATTACAAATGACAATATCCAAATTTGTATAACTATATTTATATCGATAACAATATTTAATATTAATATTTGAATAAGGTATATACTTACTGATGGAACAAATATGATTATAGATCCACATAACCCACATATCAGACTAGCAATTATTTATATTGTCAGGGTGCTGATGTTGCTGCTCAGGAATTAGGCTTGGCCAATGGAGCTATTGGCATCCAATACTATTATGCTGGAGCTTTCCAGGCCACTGATGAGGCAACCGCTTATTGCAGCAGCTGGTACAGCAATGGCACCGCTGACATCATCTTTGGTTGCGGAGGCGCTGTTTACAATTCTGTCACTACCGCCTCTCAAAATAACGGTGGCAAGCCTTGGATCGGTGTTGATGTCAACCAGCACGCAGACACTACGCTTGGAAAATCTCAGAGCACCTGCATTACCTCTGCAATGAAGAACCTTAAATCCACCACCCAAATCATGCTAGCTTCTTGGGTCGATGAAAACGGAAGTTGGTCTTCTGATTACGCCACAAAGGTTGTTACTGTAGGCGTTAAATCCCACAACTGCTGTTTACCGACACCAGAAGATACTGGTGACTCCGGCTGCTGGGGCTTTAAAACCTTCACAGAGACCGCATATAATGCCATTTATGCAAAATTGGTCGCCGGCACCGTCGCTGTCAATTCCAATTCTGACAATGACGCTTTGGCCGCCTACAACTTTGGCTGCTCCGCCAAAGTCACAGTCCACTACATCAAATAAATTCACGCTTTAACAAGGCGCAGGCCACGCTGCCATGGTCTGCGCCTTGTTTTTCAAGAAAAACATGGAACAAGAAAACGTAATTGAATTAAAACACATCACCAAGGATTTTCCTGGCATTAGGGCCAATAATGACATATCTTTGGAATTGAGAAAAGGCGAAATCCATGCTTTATTAGGTGAAAATGGAGCCGGAAAATCAACCTTGATGTCCGTGCTTTTTGGAATGTATAAACCAGATGTGGGCCAAATATTCGTTAATGGCAAAGAAGTAACAATCAAAAATCCTAATGATGCAACCAAGTTTGGCATTGGTATGGTCCATCAGCATTTCAAACTTGTTGGATGCTATACCGCCCTTCAAAACATCATTCTTGGTTACGAACCCACAACGAAATTTTTCGGGTTTTTAAAACCGAAAGCCGTTAGAAAATCTTTGGAAGACCTTTGCAAGAAATATAAATTCAACGTTAACCTTGATGAAAAAATCGATGATATGCCCGTCGGCGAGCAACAAAAAGTCGAAATTTTAAAAATGCTTTTCCGAAACAACGACATTCTCATTTTTGACGAACCGACGGCGGTCTTGACCCCGCAAGAAATCGAAGACCTGATGCAGTCCATGAAAGAATTGGCAAAAGAGGGAAAATCCATTCTTTTCATTTCCCATAAACTCAATGAAATCATGAAAGTTGCGGATCGTGTGACCATCTTAAGAAAAGGCAAATGCCTCGGAACTCTAGAAGTCAAGGACACCAACCCTCAGGAGCTGTCGCGCCTCATGGTGGGACGCGATGTTCAACTGTCCATTAGCAAGAAACCTTCCATGGCAGGCGATGATATTCTCACGGTAAAAAACCTTTCCGTGTATAACACCGAAAAGAAAAAAGACGTTGTTCACAACGTTTCCTTCAATGTCAGGCAAGGCGAAATCGTTTGCATTGCCGGTATTGAAGGAAACGGCCAAACCGAATTAATTTATGCTTTAACTGGTCTTGAAAAAATCCATAAAGGTGAAATTGTTCTCCATCATGTCGACAGTTATCGTTTTCTAAACCTGAACAGTAAAAAGACGGAGAAGCCCTTTTTCAAATTCTTTCGCCTTTCCCGTGAGTATCTTTCCTATGGATGTTTTGTTTCCAAAGAAAGCTTCAAATCGTTCTTTATCAATGGTTTTCGCCATCTAAGAACGCTTTTCAATAATATCTCTTATGAGGACTACAAAACCGTAAAAAGGCCTTCGCCCAAACAGATGGCTTCGCAATCTCGTTACATCGATGCCCATCTCGAAGAAATGAGCATTCGAAAACGAAATATCGCTGGCGTGTCGCATATCCCTGAAGATCGGCAAAAATTTGGTTTAGCTTTGGATTTTACTCTCAAAGATAATCTCGTTTTGCAAAGGTATTTCGAAAAGTCCTTTCAGTTCCATGGCTTTATTAAAGAAAAGAGTAAATCCGATTATGCAAGGCGCTTGATCACAGAATACGATATTCGATCTTCGCTAGGTGGAAATACCATAGTTCGCAGCATGTCCGGGGGCAATCAGCAAAAAGCAATCGTTGCCCGTGAACTTGATCGGAATACCCCTCTTCTCATCGCCGTTCAACCCACTCGTGGCCTTGATGTTGGAGCCATTGAAAGCATTCATAAACAAATTATCAGCCAACGCGATTGCGGAAGCGGCATTCTTTTGGTTTCTCTTGAACTCGATGAAGTCATGAATCTCAGCGACCGAGTGCTAGTCATGTTTAATGGCGAAATCGTCGCTGAACTCGATCCCCAAAAAACCACCGTCAACGAGATTGGTCTTTACATGAGCGGAGCCAAACGGATGGACCTTGCAACTCATAAGGTTATTTTCGATTCAACGAAAGGAAGCTCTTCCAACAATGTCTAAACCCAATTTCACATTGAAAAAAGCTTGTTCCGCTCTTTGGCTTGGCACAAAAAAGAGCTTCCTCAAAGTTTTGGGTTTCTTCCGCTGGCTTAATGGTAAAAAAGGTTGGCGTTCCTTCTTTTCCGGCGTTATTTGCATTCTAATAGGTTTGTTGGCTGGCTTCATCCTCATGGCATGCCTCGATCCGAACAACTGCTGGGAGGGGCTTCTGACTTTGCTGACGCAGGGCGCTAGCAGTTCTTCAAGTTTCGATCGTGTTGTTTACAAAGCCGTCCCCATGATCCTTTCCGGTCTTTCCATTGCCTTCTCCTTCAAACTCGGTCTCTTTAACATCGGCATAACAAGTCAAGTCACGATAGGCACTTTTGTGGGTCTCTTGCTTGGAATATCTGGGTGTGAATGGTACGTTTGCATTATTGGCGCGATGGCCGCCGGTGCTGGAATTGGATTTGTCATCGGATTTTTGAAAGCACATTTCAATGTCAATGAAGTCCTTTCCGGAATAATGCTGAACTGGATCATTTACTATTTGATCGGATTGATTGGAACTTTGTATCTTCCAAGTAACTATAAAAACAAAACCACGCCTGCCTATCTCAAATACATGCCTGCTGCGGGACGCCTTCCCTCTTTGGGAATTTCCGATATGACGGGAATCACCGTGGGACTTCTTATCGCTCTCTTCATCGTTATTGCCCTTCAAGTCCTTCTTGATAAAACGGTTTTCGGTTTTGAGCTCAAACTCAGCGGATCCAACAAGTACGCGGCCCAATACGCTGGCATAAACCAAACCACCAAAATAATTTTGGCTATGACCATTTCTGGCGCCGTGGCCGGTATTTGCGGCTATATGCTCTATGCCAATCCTGAAAGCCCTTTACAATTTCGATGGGACAGTGGAGATAAAACCCTTTTGGCCGATGGTTTCAATGGCATCAGCGTCTCTCTTATTGCCCAAAACAGCCCAGTTGGTTGCATTTTTTCCTCATTTTTGCTTACCTACATCGATTCGGCCCAAACTTCTCTGAAATCCGTTTCCGACTATTACAACATTCATTACACCGAATTGATCAAAGCCATTATCATCTATGTTGCTTCCTTCTCGTCATTCATCAACCTGCTGATTCAAAAATGGCATGGCAACCATGAAGAAATAAAAGCTGATTTGACTTTATCGCCACGGAAGGATGAAAGCCTAAACCAGCAAGGCAAAGGCAGCCGAAAGGAGGCAAAGTGATATGTCATTATCGGATTTCGGAACGTTCGCCTTTTATTTCATCGTTTATGGAGTCGGCTTCGTCCTGGGTTCTTTTGGCGGCATGTTCTCAGAATGTTCGGGCATTATTAACATCGCCTTAGAGGGCTCAATGGTTTTCGGGGCTTTCAGCGGCCTTATTTTCTTGCAGGCGATGAGCGGATCGGCTCTTGCCTCTTCGTGGTTGGGGGTACAACTGATTTTCTTGCTAGCTTCCCTAATCGCCGTTTTTTTCTCCTGCTTATTTTCCTTTTTGCTTTCCTTCGTCGCCATCAAATTTAAAGCTGACCAAACCATCGTTGGCACCGCTTTGAATACTGTCGCCATCGCGACTTGCACAATTGCCAATACCTTCATTACTCGGAAAGACAGCGCAGAAGTTTTTAATAACTTTTTTTCCTCTTCCCTGTCGCTAAATAGCGGAAATGCTTTTTTCGATAATGCTTTTTCCAATCTTCATGTTGGAGTGGTCATCGGCGTCATTGTTATCATTATTTTATGGCTGGCGATGGATAAGACTAGATTCGGTTTGAGGCTACGCGCTTGCGGAGAAAATCCAGCCGCAGCCGACAGTGTGGGAATCAATGTTAACAAAATGCGTTATATCGGTACGATGATTGGCGCCGCCGCCGCCGGATTGGGGGGGTTTATTATTTTCTCCTGCTCTCAAATCGGTGTATGGACGATCGACGCTTTGGGTTATGGCTTTTTGGTCTTGGCCATCGAGATTCTAGGAAACTGGAAATCCACCCGCATCATTTGGGCTTCTTTGTTCTTTGGCCTTTTCTTTGCATTCGCTCCGAGCTTCAGCGCAGCGCTCTCCAATAACGTTAACATCAAGAGCACTTTCTTTACCAACAAAGCTTTCTTCTATATGCTGCCATATCTTCTGGCCTTTTTTTCTCTTATCTTTTTTTCCAAAAAAAGCCACGCTCCGAAAGCCGAAGGGATCCCTTACGACAAGGGAGCTCGCTGATGTTTGATTTTGAAAGAGACAAAAACGAGAAAAGAAACGAAATGAAAACGCTTTCAATAAGGAAAGAGGCGTTTGGTTTATCCGTGAATGATAGCATCTACTGATCAAACGAGGCCCTCGTAATGGAACAGACGAAAAAGACGATCGTGATTAATCTTCATGGCGGGCCCGGCGTGGGTAAGTCAACTATCATGGCCGGCATTTTTTTTATTTTGAAGGACCAGCACCTCAGCTGCGAGATGGCAAGCGAATACGCCAAAGACCTCATTTATGAAAAAAGGAACGAGACCTTTAAAGACGAACTTTATATTTTCGCCAAGCAATGGCATCGTCTCTTCTTATTGAATGGCAAGGTCGATTACGTCATCACCGACCGCCCCCTTATCCTTACGAAGTACTACAGCGATTCCTGGGGCGTCAAAAACGAAGAGCTCAATGCCCTTGTCGTCAAATCCTTCAAGATGTATACGAATGTCAATATCCTTGTGGATCGCTTTTATCCTTATGAGCATGAAGGCCGAAACCAAGATGCGGTCCTCGCGGACAAAATCCAACTGGGCATCAAAAACGATCTTGAGGAAGAGGGCATTGACTATGTGGAGATGCCCGGCGTCCCCGAAACGGCAAAAACGATTGCCGATTGGATCATTAAGGGCGAGATCGAGAAGCATATCGATAAGGGAACCAAAACCCCTATCATCAAAAAGTGATTTGTTTCCTGACGCGTCTAAAAAAGAGACAGCTTGTCTTTCGTAGGTAAACGTTTGAATGCCTGCCCAAAAGAGCCACCTTTTTTAGCGAGAAACAAGGGGCTAATCAGGATCTAAAAAGAAAACAACATCTAGTCCATGGCTGTAGTGGAGATACTCTTTTATATTTTGTCACATGTGTTTTTCGAAAGTTTGGTTTCAGAAACTTAGTACGAATGAGTAACGATAAATATATTGACATTTATCTATATATGTTCTATGGTTATTCATAGATGAACATCTATGTGAAAGGAATGACCTCATGAATGAGAAGAACCTTGCTAAGATTTGCAAATCTCTTGGGGATCCCACAAGACTAAAGATCTTCGAGATGTTAAAGGGAGGAACGAAATGCGCTTGCGTTCTTTTAAAGGAATTCAAGATTACGCAACCGACCCTCAGTTATCATATGAAATATCTCCTCGATTCTGGCCTTGTCACCTGCGAGCGCGTGGGAAAATGGTGCAATTACTCGCTCGATGAGGCGAAACTCTCCGAACTTCTATCCTACTTGGCGGCTGTTCCAAGTCAAAAAAGCGATTTGGGCCGTTGCTCAAATAATGAAAGGAAATAAAAAATATGAAACAAATGGAACTTTTCGAACCGGCGATGTGCTGCGAATCCGGAACCTGCGGACCGACGGTCGACCCCGAACTTTTAAGGATCAAAGGAATCCTTGCTCTCCTTAGCGAAAACGGAATAACCGTCAAGCGTCATAACCTGTCAAAAGACCCTCAAGCCTTTTTGAAAAACGACGATATCCAGAAACTGATCAACAAATTCGGGGCGGAAGCTCTTCCCATTACCATCGTCGATGGCAAAGCCCTTTGGGCTTATGGCTATCCTTCCGACCAGGACTTCGTCGATGCCTTTGGCCTCAAAGGCACCCTTGCGGATAAAATCTTGGCTTTCAAAGAGAAAAAGGCCTGCTGCTGCGGAGACACTGGTTCTTCCTGCGGCTGCAAGTAAGGAGACCTTATGGAACGCTACACAGCAGGCTTGGCTGCTACCAAGTTTCTTTTCTTTGAGGGCAAAGGGGGAGTAGGCAAAACCTCGTTGGCCGCCTCGACCGCGGTGACCCTCGCCGACGCGGGGGAGCGGATCCTCATTGTCTCAACCGATCCGGCGAGCAACCTTCAGGACGTTTTTGAGCAGCCGATCGGTTTACGGCCCACGCCGATTCAGGGAATCACAGATCTCGACGCCGTCAACCTCGATCCGCTCAAAGCCGCTAAAGAATACCGCGATTCGGTGGTCGCCCCGTATTTGGGGAAACTGCCTGAATCCGCCATCGACAACATGAAAGAGCAATTGAGCGGAAGCTGCACGGTCGAGATTGCTTCGTTTGATGCTTTCGCGACTTTTCTATCCGATGAAACTTATGCCAAAAAATACGCTCATATTATCTTTGACACCGCCCCGACTGGGCATACGCTTCGCCTTCTAGAGCTCCCTACGGCTTGGAGTGGGTTCATCGCAAACAATAATCTAGGAGCCAGCTGCCTAGGCCAATTAAGTGGGCTTTCCGGCAAACGCGAGAGCTACGAGAAAGCGATGAATATTCTAAAAGACGACAAATTGACCACGATGGTTTACGTCGCCCGAGCCGACGATTCGTTAAAAGAAGCGGCCCGAGCGGCCGCAGAACTCGAAACGATTGGCATCCATAGCCATCTTTTGGTCGTGAATGCCCTTCTAAGCCCCAGCGACGACCCAAAGCTGAAACCATTGTTTGAAAAGCAGGAGAAAGCCTGTAAAAGCATCGATCCATTATTTAAACGAATCGCCTTTCTTCCTTTGCGCAGCTATGAGGCCGTGGGGCTTAAGGGACTACGCCTATTACTCAGCAAAGACGAAGAAATGCCGAAAGAAAAAGAAGAGCCTTTGCTTCCGTATCATGACCTCTCCGCTTTGGTGGATGATCTCGTCTCTTCCCAAAAACGAATCATCCTGATGATGGGAAAGGGCGGGGTTGGCAAGACCTCTTTGGCCGAAAGAATTACGCTTGAGCTTTTGAATCGCGGGGAGAAAGTCACGCTGACTTCCACTGATCCGGCCGACCATATCTCGGAGGTTTTTGCTAATAAAAAAGGCCTGACGTTAAGGCATATCGACGAGAAAAAAGAGCTGGCGGATTATCAAGCCGAAGTTCTTGCCAAGGCCAAAAAAGCCAATATCGAAAAAGGCGAATTGGCCTATATCGCCGAGGATTTGCGAAGCCCCTGCACTCAAGAAATCGCGACTTTCCGGGCCTTCGCCAACATCGTTGAGGAAGCCAAAGGCTCGATTTGCGTTGTCGATACCGCCCCGACGGGCCATACCCTTTTGCTGCTTAATTCCGCGGAAGCTTATAACCGCGAAATCAAAAACAACGGCGGAGAGACCACTCCGGCTTTAAGAAATCTCTTGCCCCGACTTCAGTCTTCGGAAACGAGCATCATCATCGTGGCCTTGCCTGAGCAAACCCCGATCCTTGAGGCCAAACGGCTCCAAGAGGATCTGGATCGGGCCTCGTTGCCCCACGAATGGTGGGTCATCAACCGCTCCTATCTTTTAGCCGCTTTCGAAAGCGGCCTCCTTCAGCAAAAAGGAAGGCAAGAAGTTCGCTGGATCAACGAGGCTAATCACTTATCTGAAGGCCATATCGTCGTCATCCCATTTCAAAAATAAATCTGGGCAGCCTTCGAAACAAGACCTATGCAAGGCGGTTTCTCTTTGCGGGTTTTAAATCTTGCCCTTGAAAATATTAATTTTTATTTCAAAAGATTTGCCTTTTTTAAGGCGCTGATGGCTCCTTCTTGGTCGAGAAGCGGTTCCTTAAGAGCCACAATGGTTTTGATAAGCAGGGACTTTGCAATGCGATTGCCGGATTTCGGGGCCTCGCCACTGCCGCCATACGAAACCAGAATGACCTCTTTTCCTGATAGCGAATTGTTTTTCAAAAACGAAAGGATCGCGGGCGTGAGGCGCCCGTTCCAAACCGGAGTGCCAAGAACGATTCGGTCATAGGCAGACAAGTCGAACCGGGCGACGTTTAGCTTGGCTTTGCATTGGAAAAGGGCCTCCGCTCCGCCGGTCATCATTCGAAAGAACCTGTTTTTCGGGAGAGTGTGTTTCGTTTCGAGCTTTAGGACATCAAGGCCTTCGCTTTTAAAGAGAGTGGCGAGATAATCGCCATTCCCGGTTAAACTGTAATAGACAAAAACGCTTTTCATGTTGTTTTCCCTTCTTTTTCCAATGGCTCATAATGCCATTTTTTATCTTTTAACAGGATAACCCCAAAGAGAACATAGACCGACTGCAAAGCGACAAGGCCTACCACATTGAGAAGGGGCGCATCCATTGAGGAGGCTGCCAAAGCCTTTGAAGAAAACAAAGGCCATAATCCCGTCAGGAAATCCTCCGTAAAATGAAGGGCGATCACAATCCAGATATTTCTTGTCCTGAGATAGACCGCGCAAAGGTATATTCCCGCCATGAACGTGAAAAACACCTGTCCTATCGTGAGATTGATGGCAGTTGGATTGGTGATAAGATTCAGAAGATGCCGCAATCCGAAAAGAATGCTCGAGACGATGACGGCACTCCAAATAAAGCCTTTTTTGCCCTCCCATCCTTTCAGAAAAACGTTCAGAAAAACGCCCCTAAACAAGAATTCCTCGCTGACGGCAACGGCGAGATTCAAAAAAAGATAACCGATAAAATCGCTTAGGGCTGGGACCATATCGACCGTGTCATAGCTCATGGCGAACGCCACGACCGCGATGAGGACCCCCAATAAGCCAAAGGTGAAAAGCCCTTTGAGAAAATGCCGGCACTCCAAAGAAAAAGGCAGCTCTTTAAAGCAAAGGAAACAAACGGCAAGGACAACGATAAGCGTCGCGCTATAATCGATCACCCCCGACCAAATGCTTCCCAAAGAGGAGGTAGCCAAATTGGTCAGAAACCATGCGAGAGGCATCGCTACAGCAAAAAGAAGAATCGCAAACAAAAGAGGAATTTTTTTGATGATGAAGTTTCCCATGAGGGATTACTCAAAGAGCCCTTTCAAACACTCTTCCCAATTCCCTTCCAGTTTGACGTTCGGGGAGATGATCAAGGAGACGGCGCCTTGCACGAGAGCCCACGCTCTCACGAGTCTCTTCAATCCCGCATCTTTGGGGAAATGCCGCTTTTCGATGATGGCCACGCAAACCTCGCGGAAAACTTCGAAAGGAGGGTAGTTACCCTCCACTTTATCCAAAGTCAGGTAGATTTTGCTAGAGGATTCGCTGGTGTAGATAAACCGGAAGTAGGATGGATTGTCGATGAAAAACGTGAGGTATGCCTGCCCTAATACCGCCAGCGTGCTCACGGCAGAATAATCCAAACCGGAGATCGAGTCCGCAAGCGAGGCGGCAAATTTCGCCGAAACATAGTGAATGCATTCGTTTTTCAAAGCGTCTTTGCTTTTGAAATGCCGGTATAAGGCGTTATGGCTGACGTGGCACCGCAAAGAAAGCTTTCGCACGGAAAACGTATCGAAGCCCCCTTCATCGATCATGGCAATGGCTTCTTTCAGCAGCGTTTCTTTTAAGTTATCGTGATGGACCTTGTCACTCATTTTTGTTTTCCGAGGCTGATTATAGAATCCTATGTTTACACTGTCAACATCAGGAATAATTAAAGACAAAAGGGGCTTCGAAAAAAACAAATTAAACATGCCTTTTGAAGATTTAAATAGGCAAAACCCATGAATAAATCCTGTTTTGCTGAATGTTTTTATCCAAGAAAGATATCTTCCTCAAGAGATAATTTAGACAAGAACCGGAAACAAGCCAACGATTCTTTGACGAGCATCACAAATGAAATTTTCCGAAAAAATCAACGCCCTTCTTTCGAAGCCTCAAAAATCGCACCTAGTCGTTATTTGGCTTTCATGCCAAGAGTGACGACTTTGTTATCGAGAACCGCCGCCGAAAGAAGAATGGAATCGCCAATCGCTTTGTCGAGATCGTCGTCGCTGACGCCGAGCTTATCGCAGCCAAGCGCTTTGTCGATAAAGAGGTTCGAACCCATGATTTTCGAATACTTGTTCAAATTGAGACCGCCATCGACGCCGTGTCTTTTCTGACCGCAGCGGATATAAATTCCGGCAAGGGTAAACACCCAATCCGGAATCGTTTTGATGGGCTTATCCGGGCAGGCGAGATATTTGTCCATGATCTCCAGCATTTCCACCCAGGTGAGATTCCCATAGCCAATTGGATAGGTGGCGAAGCCCACGTTCTTTTCCATAGCGCCGGCGATCGCTTCGCCAACTTGTTTCACCGTGACCATGGCGGAGCCGCCTTTCGGATAGAGAATCCGTTTCTTGGAATTTCGGATTAACTTAGCCAAGAAAACCCAAACCGGTTTGCGGCCAGGCTGCGTCCCGAAAATATAGGGCAGTTCCAAAACGGCGACATCAAGGCCAACGGATTGTTTCTCCGCGGCGTTTTCTTGGTCGATGCGCGAGCGGATGTAAGGATGGATCTTTGTGAGTTTCCATTCTGGATGGAGTTTCGCGAAATAAGAGAAATACGAACCGCAGATGACCGCGTGTTTGATGCCGGCTTTCTTGGCCAGGCCCAGCAAGCGATCGACGGGGTCGATGTTGTATTTCTTGTACATGTCGTAGATCGGTTTCGGGCCTTCGACTCTCTCGTCGACCCCCGCCGCGAAAACGAAACCTTCGCAGCCACTCATCTTGGAAAGAATCTCTTGATCCGTCATCTCGAGGTAATTCCCGAATTCGATTTTCATTTCCTTGGGAAGAACGGCTCCGCTTGGAAGAGGCGGAAGAGCAATCGAGGTAACTTCGTGGCCCCTGGCAATGAGTTCGGAAGCGGCCTGGCTTCCCAATAGGCCAGTGCCTCCGATCATGAATATTTTCATAAGTTCATCTCCTTTTTAGATTATACGTTGTCCCTTGCCTCAGAAGGTCTTTCCTGCTCTAGCGTCCAGCCTTTTTGCCATTCAAGGCTGGAGTGAACCCAGCGTTGCCGGATCATGGATGAGGGCCAGAGCGAGACCTGCCCGCTGAAGCATACCCTTGGAGTAGGTCCTGAGTTGTCTCTTCCTTGAGCCTGCAAGAAGTAGACTTGACCAATAGCTCTTCGGTTCGTTTTTTGATGACAGAAGATGGCAAACCCGACGCCTTTCCTCCGAACCATAACAATTCTTCAGCAGTCAGGTAATCGTAAAAGTAGGGGTTCTAGGGAGATATCAACATGCCTCCCGCGTCTCCCTGTCTCGGACATCCTTGTCCATTATAGAAGCGCTGCCCTTGTCCGGGAATACAAGATTTATGAGGATCTTCATGGTAGTTGATTTCCCAGCGCCGTTCGGACC
>CAVRMZ010000008.1:0-6011 GCA_963722445.1 uncultured Bacilli bacterium
GCAACATCAGCACCCTGACAATAGCCAGAACCATATCTTATGACGGCTGGAACCGCCATGCCTCCGCAGAAGCCGAGATTGCGATGGCCATCCTTGACCGCAGCATAACCTGCTAGGAATCCAGACTGCTCTTCCCTGTAAATAACGGAAGTGACATGATTGGTATATTCATAAGAAGCATAGTTGTTGTCAGGATCTTCTTTGTTGCAGTCCAAAGCAAGGAAATAGGTATTGGCATAGGCGGCATCTCCGATGCAGACTTTGATGGCTGATTCAAAAAGATAGCCTGGCAAAACGACAACTTTTGCCCCCCAATTTACAGCAGATTTGATGGCTGCAACGCGTCCTGCGGTATCATAATTATCCGCAGCCGGTTGGTAATACTTAGTTTGAATTGTTCCGGTGCTGACAGTCAATGTCGAGGAATTAATGGTGCCGCCACCGTTATTGACTGCAAATGTATTGACCCCATCCCAAGCGGATTCATTGAACGAATGGTCATTCAAGGTTCCGCTGTCAGTGACAAGAGCAATCTTTAAAGGAGAACTGGAGGTGAAAGCGCTGAGGGCACTAGCGCTGGCAGTTGTGGAAGTGCCAATGTTGGTTTCTGTGAGTTGGACGAATTCTAGGCTGCTAGAAGTACTGCTTACGGGGGCACTACTTGCCGAAGCGCTTCCGGCTGCGCTACTTGACGAAACAGTTCCATTGCAGCCGGCTAATACCAAAGCGGCGGCCGATCCTAAAACGACGGTAAGAAGTCCAGACTTTTTCATACTGTTTTTTCCTCCCATAGTATGAAGTTTTGCATAAACGGGCCTCATGAAAGATGTAGGTCCATCCAGTCAGATGGGGAATGTCTTATCATTGTTAGGAATATGGTTTCCTTCCCTATTTGGGAAAGCAGCACCATTTGGTGATTAAAATATCTTAACACTATGAGCCCCTGTTTAAATAGAGCGTCTCGATGATTTTTTATTTTTTTATGATTATTTTAAAAATTATTTCAGGGATTAAGGCGGTTTTTGCCGAATTTAGCGCTTGGAAGAAAAGTGCTTTCACTCACGAAAACGTCGAAAAAGTTACCTTATTCTTCTTTTTTGTGATTATCATTTTACACAAACGTTTCTAATCAAAACCAAGGCAAGAGGATCCTAAAAAACCGCTTTTTGAAAAAATCATCGAAAAATTGTTTTTTGGTTGGAATGCGCTTTGTCTTTAGGCTAAAGGGGTCTTATACTGAAACCAGAAAAGGTTGGTTCATGTTATGGAAGCCAAGAAACATTCTTCCGCTGACGCCGTTCTTTTGCTGGCGAAAATCCTGATTTTGGTGACTTCGTTATTTGGAGTTTTGTATGCTAGCGACCAGATGGCCATTTTTGAAATGAACCTGCAAAAAGAAGGCATGATCAAAGGAAACGTTTATGATAGTCCCGCCTTTTTTTATATCGCCAATACTTTTTTCGCGGCTGGAATGATTGCGTGTCTCGTTTTAGGAATTATTTTTTTCATCCAAAAAAAGCCCTTCCGGCATTTCTTGTTTTTGTGGGCCCTCGGGACGGTCTCTTATCTTCCGGTCTTGGTTCGCGACCTTTCCTACGCCTTTGCCCAAAACAATTTTGTTCTTTTTGCCCTTTTGACGAGCGCCTTAAGCGCTTCGATTATTTTATATTCGCTGGCGGCAAGCCGCTTCTTCAAAGCCAAAACCAAAGCCACTTTGACCACCATAGGTGTCGTTGGCTTAATGGCATTAACGGTATATTTTTTGGTTAAAACCATCGATGAGGATAATGTGAATCCTTTAGGCGGAAGCGGCGGCCCGCTTCTTTGGCCTCTTTCTTTGGCCTTTTCGATTACGGTTTTCGCTTCCTCGATTTTCACTTCTATTTATCTTTGGCTTATCGTGACCGAAAAAGAGAATGCCTTTCTTCCGCGGCCGCTTCCTTCTTTGACTTCTGAACCAAATAAGACTGAGGCTAAAAAGGAAGGGGAGAATAAATCGGAACCAAGCCTTCCGGAAACGAAAAAATCGGAGTTGCAGAAGCCCGAAGAAAAGAAAACCGAAAAGACGATGGATGATGGCAACGATGCCTCGATCTAAAAGAAAGCGGTTCTAAACAAGGATCGTTTTCCGTTTTTATTCTTAGCTTATTTTTTGACCGCACTGCGCGCAAAATTCGGCGTCGCCGTCGTTTATGGCTCCGCATTTGGGGCAGGTCTTGCCAAGAGGGGCTCCGCAGCGATCGCAGAATTTGTCGCCCTTTTTGTTTTTGCTCCCGCATTTAGGGCAAACAACTCCTTCTTCTTTGCCTTTTTGCAGATCTTGGGAAATCGCTTCAACCGTTTTAGCGGTTTCTTCCCGTGTTCCATCCAGCATGTAATTGGTCACGTCTTTGGCTACCGGGGCGTTTTGACTCGCAACGTAGCGGCTGACAGGACCTACGAGTCCATATGAGAGGCAACCAAATCCCACTACAAGCATCGGACCTCCGATGAAAAAAAGAAAAAATAGATTTGGGATTCCTCCGCTTTCGAACCCCCCGAAAAAATTAGCGAGACCCAAAATAATGAGCAAAAGTCCAAGACCTCCAACAACGCTTCCGCCAATCACCAAGCCTTTTTTCATGCCGGAATAGTCTTTGATGCATGGCTTTTTTCCATCTTGCATAGGTTTTCACCTCTTCTTTCATTTTATAGGAATCAACGTGAATGGTTTCAAAAACTATTTAAAAGCAGAGATTTTTGAGACGATTATTCTTCGGAAGGTTGAACATCGCCAAAGATAACGGAATAAGAAAGATAGGAGCCATTGGCGAATACGTCTTGGACGATTTTTTCCGCTCTGGTTTGGCCATTAAACTGCGAGAACCATATTTTGCGAGGCGCAAAGAAAAGGCTTCGGAAAGCGCCTGCGGAAGGATTGCTCTCCTCGTATTTCTCGAAATAGGTATTCATCTTGAACTCCATGTCGAGAACAAGCTGCCATTCATGGCCATTTTCGACCATTTGGCGCATCAAGCAAAGATGCATTTCAAGTTTGTCTTCCTTCTCGAGATAATAGTCATATTCGCGGGTGGCCGCCGCTTCGACGCAGATATCCTCTTCCTCGCAGCGAACTTTGTCTTTGAGCCCTTCTTTGAAAGCCTCAAAAAGAACCAAAGGAGTTATTTTTTCATGGTTTTCAATCAATTCATTTAGGTGGACTCGCGTCTCTTCAGGGAACATATAAGATAAGTATAGACGAAAACACAAAAAGAGGCTTTATCTCCTTGCCTAGAGAGAAGAAATGAAAAAGATTGGAATTTTTATTCTTCGATGAGGCCTAGACAACTTGATGAGACATCCTTTCTTTTCTTGAGTAAATTTGGAGGTGGCTCTAAAATTTGGTACGTTGTATTTTGAGGCACTGAGAGGCAGGTTTTTTAGGTATGGGAACCAAGTATGTGTTCGTCACAGGCGGCGTTGTCTCAAGTTTAGGCAAAGGTATTTTCGCTTCAACCTTGGCGCTCCTGCTCGAAAAGCGGGGCCTCAAGGTTTTCATGATGAAATTCGACCCCTATCTTAACGTTGATCCTGGCACGATGTCACCTTACCAGCATGGTGAGGTTTATGTGACCGACGATGGGGCCGAGACCGATCTTGATTTAGGCCACTATGAGCGATGGACGGGTCTTCACCTTACCAAGGAAAGCTCTGTCACTTCAGGCAAGATCTATCAAGCCGTTATCGAAAAAGAAAGGCGGGGAGACTATCTAGGGGCCTGCATTCAGGTTATTCCTCATGTCACGAACGAAATAAAAAGCCGCCTTTTAGATGCTTCCCGCGTTTCGGGTGCTGACATTGTCATCACGGAAATCGGGGGAACGGTCGGAGATATCGAATCGCTTCCTTTCCTTGAAGCCATCCGTCAAACCCGTCTCGAGCTTGGCTATGAGAACACGATGTTCATCCATAATACGCTTGTGCCTTATCTTAAGACCGCTGAAGAAAGCAAGACTAAGCCGACTCAGCACTCTGTTAAGGAGCTTTTGGGCTTAGGCATCCAGCCTGACGCGATTGTCCTTCGGAGCGAAGTTCCCCTGGGTCAAGGCGCGAAAGAAAAGATATCTTTGTTCTGCAACGTTCCGACGAAAGGCGTTTTTGAAGCCGATGATCTTCCGATCGTTTACGAACTTCCGTTCAGACTTCATGAGCAAGGCCTCGATGATTTCGTTTTGGATCATTTCCGGCTAACGGCGCCTCAACCCGATCTCAGCGATTGGCGCAAATGGTGCGATTCGATTGCGACCGCCAAAGACGTCGTCAAGATTGCCCTTGTTGGAAAATACGTCGAGCTCCATGACGCCTATCTTTCGGTTTGCTCGGCTTTGAAGCAAGCGGCGTATTATCATGGTTACAACATTGAAGTCGGTTGGATCAAGAGCATGGACGTTACTAATGAAAACGCTAAAGAAAAACTGACAGGATATGATGGAATCTTAGTTCCTGGCGGTTTTGGAGAGCGCGGTTCCGAAGGCAAGAAAGCGGCGATTAAATACGCCCGCGAAAACAATATCCCGTTCTTAGGGATTTGCTTTGGACTTCAGCTCGCCTGTGTGGAATTTGCTCAAGATGTTTTAGGCTTAAAGGAAGCCAACACCTCGGAATTTGATCCCAATACCAAATATCCGGTCATCGATCTTTTGCACGACCAATACACCGGCATCAAGATGGGTGGAACCATGAGACTCGGCCTTTACGATTGCCATATCAGCAAAGGCACCCTTGCCCATGCTTGCTATGGCGTTGATGACATCAAAGAAAGACATCGCCACCGTTATGAATTCAACAACGTTTTCAAAGAGCAGTTCGAAAAAGCGGGCATGGTCTTCTCTGGCATTAACCCGCAAACCAATCTTTGCGAAATCATCGAACTTCCAAAAAACGATTTCTTCATCGCTTCGCAGTTTCATCCAGAATTCACTTCCTTGCCTTTAAAGCCAAACCCACTTTTCAAAGGCTTTATTGGGGCTTCAATCAAGCGCATCAAGCATTGAATCGTGTTATAGTGGGCCTATGAAAGCGCTCGTTGTTTATTCTGATGCATCGGGAAGAAAAGATTTCTCGCCGCATGTTGGCTTTGTCAAAAAAGAACTTGTGACTTCTTTTGAGGCTCTCGATTTTAAGCATATCTCGTCGGAAGAAGAAGCCGATTCCGTTTATGCAGAGGCCGCCGCGCGATATGGCGCCATCATCGTTTGCGGAGGCGATGGGTCTTTCAACCGGGCCGTCAATGTCATTATGGGCCAGCCTCAAAAGCCAATTTTAGGTTATATTAATTTTGGGACGATCGGTGACGTAGGAAAAAACTTTGGCGTAAGGCGAAACATGAAAAAGGCCATACATTTTGAAGGGAACACTGGTCAACACCGCTGCCGTCATTGTCGGCAGCCTCATCGGCATGGCCGCGGGAAAACGTCTGCCCGAGACGTCTCAAAACGATCCTGATGCAGTGCCTGGGGCTCGCTACCATCCTGATCGGCCTGCAGATGGCCCTCTCGGAGAAAGACGTTATCCCCACCATCGGCTGCCTGCTGATAGGGGCGATTACGGGGGAACTGATGAACATCGAGGCGGCTATGGACAGGCTGGGGGAATGGCTGAAAGTAAGAGCCCGTTCCGATTCATCGACCTTCGTGGAGGGATTTGTAACGACTTCGCTGCTTTATGTAACGGGGGCGATGGTGATCGTGGGCTCCATTCAGGACGGGACAACCGGAGACGCCACGACCCTGTACATCAAATCCATGCTGGACGGTGTGGCTTCTATCGCCTTTGCCTCCACCCTGGGTATCGGCGTCGCCTTTGCCGCCCTGAGCGTGTTGTTCGTCCAGGGCGCTCTTACCCTGCTGGCCTCACAACTGGTCTTTCTTCAGCAACCGGCGGTCCTCGGCGCCATCACCGCCACGGGAGGGTTGCTCATCGTCGCCATCGGCTTCAACCTTCTCAATATGGTCAGAATCCGCATCGGCAAT
>CAVRMZ010000009.1:0-18816 GCA_963722445.1 uncultured Bacilli bacterium
GCTATGAGCGTGTCGGCCTCGCTCACGGTCACGGTGATCGGTTTTTCGACCAGCACGTCCAGCCCTGCGCGGAGGCACTCCATGCGCGACCGCGTGGTGCGTGGTCGTCGGGGTGACGATGCTTACGGCATCGACCTTATCGAGCATCTCGCGATCGTCGTGACCGGCTCGCCGCCGAATTTTTCGGCCGCCGCCGAGGCGGAGGCCGGGTTTGCGTCGGCGATGAAACGGAGTTCCACGCCGTCAATAGACGAGTATATCCGCGCGTGGTGCGCTCCGAGATACCCGACCCCTATGACCCCGATCTTTATCGCCATATAATATATATCCCTGAAATAACTTAATAAGAATACCTGATATTTTGCACGATAGGGGCGTGGATTTACAAGCCGTCGGCCATGCCCGGGTTATGCGGCATACGGCTTCCGGCCTCTGTCCGGTTATGCGGGGCAGGGCGCGGTCATTTGACTTTTTCGGGCCGGATTTTGTTTAATTACTACTTCGCAAGGAGGACGGTAAATGTACGCATACATAGAAGAAGGCGGCAAACAGCACAAAGTCGCGGCCGGGATGATCATAAACGTCGAGAAAATCGACGCGGAACCGGGGGCTCGAGGTGAAGATCGACAAGGTGCTGGCGGTTATCAGCGAGGGCGGTGCGGTATTCGGCACCCCTTACGTCGCAGAACGCATCGGTTACTGCCGAGGTCATGGGCACTGCCAAGGGCGCCAAGGTCCTCATCTTCAAAAAGAGGCCGAGGAAGGTCCACATGAAGCTCCGTGGCCACAGGCAGATTATCACGACGCTGAAGATCAAGGAAATCCAGGGGGTATAAGACACAATGGCACATAAAAAAGGCGTAGGAAGCTCTACGAAACGGCCGCGACAGCGAGTCTAAAAGGCTCGGCGTAAAG
The DNA here is from genome assembly GCA_963722445.1 of uncultured Bacilli bacterium. Lineage (GTDB taxonomy): Bacteria > Bacillota_I > Bacilli_A > RFN20 > CAG-826 > UBA4951. Next base: position 916 of record CAVRMZ010000009.1, read on the forward strand.
AAGTACGGCGGCCAGGCCGTCGTCGCCGGCAACATACTCATCCGCCAGCGCGGAACCAAGGTCCATCCCGGCAACAACGTGGGCCTCGGCCGCGACCACACGCTCTTTGCGCTTATCGACGGCGTAGTCACCTTCGAGCGCCTCGGCAAACAGAGGAAAAAAGTAAGCGTATATTCAGCCGCGACCGCCTGAGGGCGCGCGGTTCCCATCCGACGATTCAGGGGCGGCCTATAGCCGCCCCTTTTTTATTAATCGGCAGCATCCTGTAAATCCGCTTGAAACGAGAACTCGAGGCGCTATGCAATTCATAGACTACGTAACAATAAAGGTCAAGGCCGGCAACGGCGGCAAGGGCAGCGTGAGCTTCCGGCGGGAGAAGTTCGTCCCGCGCGGCGGCCCCTCGCGGCGGCGACGGCGGCAAGGGCGGTGACGTTATATTTGAGGCCACCTCGCACCTAAACACGCTCTTCGACCTCAACTATCACAAGTCCTACGCAGCCGAAAACGGCGAGGCCGGGATGAAGAAGAAGATGCACGGCAGCGACGGGGTCGATGAGATAATCCCCGTGCCCGTGGGCACGATACTCAAAGACGCCGAGACCGGCGACGCGCTTGCCGATCTCACCGAGGACGGCGCAGCGGTCATCGCCGCCCACGGGGGCAAGGGCGGCCTCGGCAACTCGCCACTTCGCCACCTCCGTGCGCCAGGCCCCCAATACGCGCCAGCCCGGCCTGCCGGGCGGCGAGCTCACGATCACGGTCGAGCTCAAGCTGCTTGCCGACGTCGGCATCATCGGGCTCCCCAACGCGGGGAAGTCCACGCTCATCTCGGTGATAACGCACGCGCGCCCGAAGATCGCGGACTATCCGTTTACGACGCTGATCCCGAACCTCGGAGTGGTGAAGTTCGAGGACCGCCGGAGCTTTGTCGTCGCCGACATACCGGGGCTGATCGAGGGCGCGCACCTCGGCGCGGGGCTCGGGTTTCAGTTCCTGCGCCATGTCGAGCGCACGCGCCTGCTGGTGCACCTGGTGGATGTCTCGGAGATGACCTCGAACAGCGATCCGGTGGAGGACCTGCTGACCGTAAACAAGGAGCTGGAACTCTACAGCCCCGAACTCGCGCACAAGCCCCAGTGCGTGGCGGCATCGAAGCTCGACGCAAAGGGCGACGACGAGAAGCTTGACAAGCTCGCGGATTATTGCAAAACTAATAGGGATCGTTTTTTTCGGGATCTCGGCCGCGACGCACCAGGGCACGAAGGAGCTGCTTGAGTACCTGACCGAAGGGTGGAGCTGGCATGAGGATTGTCGTAAAGATAGGGAGCAACATACTGGCCGGGGCCACGGGCATAAACTCGGCCCGCATACGCTCGATCGCGCGCGTTGTCTCGGCGCTGCACGACGCGGGCACCGAGATCGTGATCGTCTCCCGGGCGCGGTCGCGGCTGGCATGAAGAGGCTCGGCCTCAAGACCAAGCCCAAGGACATCCAGCTTAAGCAGGCCGCAGCCGCGGTCGGACAGCCAGCACTTGTGTGGGAGTATGAAAAGGCGTTCAAGGAGCACCGCAAGACAGTCGCGCAGGTGCTCCTGACGCGCGACGCCCTCTCTGACCGCACGATGTATATGAACTTCAAAAACACCCTCAACGCCCTGATCGAACGCGGCGTGATCACGATCATCAACGAAAACGACACGGTCGCCACGGACGAGATAAAGTTCGGCGACAACGACCGCCTCGCGGCTATGGTGGCATCGCTTTTGGAGGCCGACCGGCCTCGTTATACTCTCGGACGTCGAGGGCCTCTACACCGCCGACCCAAAGCGCGATCCCAAGGCCGTGCTGATCCGGCAGGTGCTCGCTATTACGGATGAGCTTCTAAGCTGCGCCGGAGGGGCCGGAAGCTCCGTAGGCACGGGCGGGATGTACTCCAAGCTTCTGGCGGCGCGCATGGCGGCCCGATGCGGGATCACGACCAGCATCATAAGCGGCCGCAGGCCCGCGCTGCTCGGACGGCTGATGCTTGGCAAGTCTGCGGGCACGGAGTTCGTGCCTTCGCTCGAGAAGCTCTCGGCGCGCAAAGGCTGGATAGCGCACGGCATCCGCCCACGCCGCCACCGAAACCCAATTCCGGAAATACGTCGGCAAATACTGGGAGCGCTGCCTTTTCGTCACATTCGGATCCCACGACCTCAGAATCGTGAACCAATCCGTGCTCAATAACGAGGAAGCCTCTAAGGAAATCGCGCATGTCATCAACCGTTATGATTTCGATTTCTCGGCGTTCCTGTCCCAATACGTCCAAGACGCCAACAGCAACCCGCTGTCCTTGACCAACTACCTCAAGGTCTTCGAGCTTCCCTTCGAAGGAAGGGCCCATGACGCCTTGGCGGATGCCTATAACCTTCTCGATCTTTATAAGGCCGTCTTAGTCAAAAAAGACATTCTGGCCCAAGAATACAAGAAGACCTTGAGCCATTATCATCATCTCCCCGCTCCGCTCAATAAGGCCGCGGCGGCGCTTAATTCGAATACGGCCTTCACCCCCGAAATGTGGGACGAAGCCATCGCGGAGACCTTTAAATGAACCTCCATTATCCCGCGGGCGTCATCCCACCCAAGAACGCCAAACCCCTAAAAAGGCTCAAGCGGAAAGTCGCCAATGCGGCCAACCGCGGCATGGGCTTCGAAAAAGACATCAACGATTCCAACGCCTATTATCTGTCGAAGGATCTCGCCCTCGTCTATAAGCGCCCCACCCCGATCAACGTCGTGAAAGTCGATTATTCGCACGGCGCCAAGATAACCCAGGCTTATTTCGAAACCCAGTCCACGACCGACTACAATGGCGTCTACAAAGGCCATTATCTTGATTTCGAAGCCAAATCCACCCGTTCCAAAACCTCGTTCCCCCTCAATAACATCGAGCCGCAGCAAGTGAGCCACCTCCGCAGCGTCATCCGCAACGGCGGCATCGCCTTTTTCATCATCAATTGCTACGCCTTGGGCGAGACCTATATCCTGCCCGCTTCCTATGTGTGCGATTTCTATGACAAGAAACCTCGCAAATCGATTCCGGTCACCGAAATAAAAGAGCATGGTTACCGGGTTAAAGAAGGCTATCGGCCCCGTTACGACTATCTTCCGATCGTCGACGCTTATTTCTTGAAAAAGCAATAATCCCTGAGCCCGCAGCTTGCGCAGGCGGGGTTTTGGGCGTGGCATTCGTTGCGGCCAAAGGCAATAAGGGCGTGATGGAGGAAAATCCAGTCTTCCTGAGGAAAGGCCTTTTCGAGTTTCTTTTCGATAACCAAGGGTTTATCGGCCTTTTTGGCATAATGAAGCCGGATGGCGATGCGCGTGATATGCGTATCGACGGGAATGGCGGGACGAGCGGCCGTCTCGAGCAAAAACACCCCGGCGGTTTTGCTCCCCACTCCCGGAAGGCTTACGAGCTCTTTCATCGTCGTGGGAATTCTCCCGCCGTATTTCGTCACGATTTCCTTCGACAAAGCCTTAAGATGCTTGGCTTTGGTATGATAAAGGCCGATCGAGCGAATGTCTTTCTCGAGGTCCGAAACCGAGGCCGCCGCCATCTTCTCTGGGGTCGGGAAATGCGCGAAAAGGCTTTGGGTGGCGAGATTCACCGAACGATCGGTGGCCTGGGCGCTTAAGGATATGGCGACCAAACATTCGTAGGGCGAGGAAAAAACCAACGCGGTCTTCGCTTTCGGATAGCGCTTCTGAAGGTAGGCGAGCACCGCCTCACTTTTTGTCATGGCCGTCGCCCCAAAGGGATTTGGCGATCTGGACCGTGGAATCGATGTCTTTGTCCCAGCTTTCGCTGACGGCCGAAGCGCCTTCTTTGGCCAAATCGCGATCGATCCGCTTGGCCCGCAGGATCTTGTCGACCGCTCTTACGGTCCGCCGCCTTTCGCGAAGGGCATCGAGGAGCGCGCCTTTGATCTCTTCGTCCGAATAGCCGGCCTCCAGCCAATCCGCCATCGTCTGGGATTCCAAGGGCGAAAGAGAGCGAGCGAGATTCTCTTCGAAGAATTTCGCCAAGGCCGAGAGGCGGTCGGCGCGGTCTTTGGACATCAGGTTGGCTTGTTCCCGCTCAACCGTCTTCTGAAAAGTGCCATAGACCACGGCCTTGAGGCCATCGAGCGAAGTCCTCGTGCCGTCTTTCCCCGTCTCATAGGCCAAGAAATTCCGGTTGACGAGGCCCACCATGGCTTTATCGATCTCGGCGGGTTTGAGGTTCATTTTGAGGGAGAGCATGTCGGCGGTGATGAAAACGTTTCCTTGCTTGGAAAGGAGGTCGATCATCAGGATGACCGCTAATTCGTTTTCGGAAATGTTAAGCCTCTTATAAGAATCCAGCAAGGCGTAACGGAAATCCACCGCACTCGTCAACGCGTTCTTGGTCATAACGTCCCCTTCCATCCCTTGCGCCGCTCTTCCGCGATCTTCGCGGGGTTGAGTTCTTTGAGAAGATAGCGCTTCTCGGCGATCGCTTTTGCCGTTTGAGGCTCAAGGGAGAAACCCAAGGTAATGGCGAATCTTTCCGCGCGGATGATGCGAAGAGGGTCCTCGCGGATCCGTTTCGAAGGATCCCCCACGAAACGAAGGAGGCGGGCTTTCAAATCCTCGTAGCCCCCGCAATAATCGAGAAGCGTATATTCCTCATCGAGATAAAGCGCGTTGACCGTGAAATCGCGCCGCACATAGTCGAGTTTGGGCTCTTTCACGAAAACCACCTTGCCCGGGTGGCGGTAGTCGCCATAGCCTTCTTCCATCCGCAGCGTCGTGATATCGATATGGCTCTTGCCATAAGGCACCCGGACGGAACCATATTTGGCATAAACATAGGAAGCGTCGGGCAGAAAGGCTTTCTCTTCGTCGGGCGTCGCCTCGGTCGCGAAGTCAAAGTCGTCATAGGCCCTTCCCAAAAGGAGATCCCGCGCGGTCCCCCCTACGATATAGAGGCGATGGCCCTTAGCCAAGAAGAGCTTCTTCATCTCGTTATAAGCTGCGTCTTGCATGGGATTATAGTATCACAATAATCCGTTTCTTCTTTTCGCGAGATCAAGAAAAGCCCCGATCTTACGACCGGGGCTCGTTCTTCACTTAAGGCTGGTTAAGTTGATTTAGTTCAGCTTCTCTTTGAGAGCTTTGGAGACTTTGAAAGCAACACTGGCGGAAGCCGGAATGGAAATCTTCTGCTGAGTGGCAGGATTGGTTCCCTCACGAGCGGCTCTCTGCTTCTTTACGAAGATGCCAAAGCCAGAAAGCTTCACTTCTTCGCCCTTGACGAGCGTCTCGGTGACAACTTCGATGACGGCATCAACAGCGGCCTCGGAATCTCTCTTCGAGAGCTCAGCCTGAGCGGCGACCTTTTCGACTAATTCAGCTTTGTTCATGGATAAATCCTCCTTTGCTAAATTGGTTACCACTAACCTAGCACCGCTTTTTTGTCCCCGCAAGAGAATTGCTAAAGAAGAAAGTTAGACGCCTTCGGATTTAGCGACAATTCCCATGGGTTTTATTGACTGTTATTGTCAACATATCAAGAAAGCCCTTACAAGGAATTTTTGCCAAAAACGCCCGTTTTTCCGCATTTTTGAGGTTTTTCTTGTGCTAATGACACAGTTGTAACGTTAAAGACTGAATCAAAAATAAAGACGAGATTTTATCGGCAAACAAGACAAAAATTAATAATCAACTTTTACAATTGAGGGCACCCAAAAAAGCCTATTTCCGGACCCGGTAAATGATATTGATGGGGGTTCCGGCGAAATCAAAGGACGCCCGAATCCGGTTTTCAAGATAGCGGGTATAGGAGAAATGCGCGGTCTTGGGATCGTTGCAGAAGAAAACGAAAGTCGGGGGTCGGATTCCCACTTGGTTGGAGAAAAGGATTTTCAATCTTCCGTTGTGAAAGTCCGGAGTGGGGTTCATATCCTGCGCGTCGTTGACGATATCGTTAAGGACGGAAGTCGGAATCCGGCGATTGAAGGCTTCGTGGGCCTTTTTGACCGCAGGCAGAATGTCGGCGAGCCCCTCCCCCGTTTCGGCCGAAACGAAAATCACGGGGACGTAATTCAAAAATTTGAGTTCCGATTGGATGTCAAGCGTAAAAGAGGCTTTGTCTTTTTTCTGCTTCTTGGCCAAATCCCATTTGTTGATGACCACCACGATGGCTTTTCTCTCATCCATGGCATAGCCGACGACATGTTTGTCTTGCTCGAGGATGCCGGCGGAGCCATCCATGACAAAGACCGCGACCTCGCTCCGCTCGATGGCTTCCAAAGCCCTTAAAGCCGCGTATTTGTCGATGGCTTCGTAGATGCGGCCCCGTTTCACCAAACCCGCCGTATCGATGACCACATAGTTTTGGCCATCGCGGGCGAACGGCGTATCGACGGGATCGCGGGTGGTTCCTGGAATGTCGGATACGATATTCCGGTCCTCGCCTAAAAGCTTATTGGCCAGCGAGGATTTTCCGACATTAGGACGGCCGATGATGGAAAAAGGAATCGCGTTGCCGTAGTCGGGGACTTTTTTCTCCGGCAATAAGGAAATGATCTTGTCGAGCAAGTCGCCGATGCCGATGCCATGGGCCCCCGAAACGGTGAAAGGATCGCCCAATCCTAGTTTATAAAAGTCCGACGTATCGCCGATTTCTTCGATGTTATCGATTTTGTTGACCGCTAACAAGACCGGCTTCCCGCATTTGTAAAGCAGCTTGGCGATATAACGGTCGTCGCCTGTCACGCCTAAATGGCCGTCCAAGACGAAAACGAGGAGGTCCGCTTCTTCCATCGCGACTTCGACCTGCATCCGGATCTGGCTTTGGAAAGGCGCGTCTTTGATCGTGAGCCCGCCGGTGTCGATGATCGTGAATTCCTTCGTCAGCCACGTGGCTTTCGAATAAAGACGATCCCGCGTCACGCCCGGGGTGGGCTCGACAATGGATTTCCTTTCGCCCACGATTCGGTTGAAAATCGTCGATTTGCCCGAAGAAGGGGCCCCGACGAGCGCGACCGTGCCTAATGCCATTGTGGTATCTCCATTCCTGTTTTGTCGTGGATGATTTTCAGAACGGCTTCCACCGCTTCGTCCACGGTCATATAAGACGTGTCGATCAAGACCGAATCGGGAGCGGCCTTCAAGGGAGCGAAAGCTCTGGTTGAATCGATTCTGTCGCGGTTTCTCACATCGTCTTCGACTTCATTCAAAGTCGTGCTGATGCCCTTTTCGAGGTTTTCTTCGTAACGGCGAACCGCCCGCGTCTCGACGGAGGCGATTTGGAAGATCTTCACTTGGGCGCCCGGAAGGACGTAAGTTCCGATATCCCGCCCGTCCATGACGACGGATTTCTTCTCCGCCATGGCACGCTGCATATCAACAAGCGCCAAGCGCACGGGCTTCATTGCGGCGATAAAGCTGACGTTGCTCGACACCAACGGTTGGCGGATCACAAGCGTGACGTCCTCGCCATTGCAAATGACGCGCCCATCCTCTAATAGATCAATCGTCATGCCGGAAATCAAAGTCACGGCCTGCTCTTCGTTTTGGGGATCAAGCCCCTTTTCGATCACGGCGTTGGTGAAAGCCCGATACATGGCCCCGGTATCGATATAGGTGAAGCCTAAGATCTTGGCGACTTTTTTGGCAACGGTGCTTTTGCCCGCCGCCGCTGGCCCATCGATGGCAACCGCGATGATTTTTTCCATGTTTTCCATCCTGCTCATGGTTCCACCCAGAAGAACCAAAGACAAACGAAGGCGATCGCCACAAGGGCGAAACTGGTTATTTTGACGATAAGCCAAATCCGCTTTCTTCTGGAATAGACGGCGTAAAGGGTTGGCTTTTTCGTTTTTAAGGTCGGAAGCGTCTCGTAAGCGATGGCCGAACTTGAAGCGGCCGTCTGCGAAAGCGCAACTTCATCGGCGTGCGTTTGCCGCACCTCGACGGTCCGCGGCGGGAACTTTTTATCTGGCGTGCGTTTTATCCTCGCTCGGTAATGCGCCCACTTCTCCACTCTCGTTCTCATGGTGACCGTGGTTATTCTACTCTAGAAGCGACGTAGAAGCGACAAAGGAGGTAAGAAACGGAAGTGTTGAATCCAAGGCCCGATGCCCCTATAATTCGTATGTTGCCATTAGGAGGTAATTTATATGGCCAAGAAGGTTAAAGTCAACAAGGATGCCTGCATCGGTTGCGGCCTTTGCGTCTCCACTGCTCCGGATATTTTTGCTTTTGACGATGACGGCAAGAGCCAAGTCATTGGCGTCGCCAAAGACGAAGCTGCCTTAAACGACATCATCGCCGCCTGCCCCGTTGGCGCGATCGAAGAAGACAAGAAGAAGTAATTCCTGCCGCAAGCTTAAAAGCCGTGGAAACGAATCCCACGGCTTTTTCTTTTCGCTATTGGTTGACGCCTCCGCTCGCGATTTTAAGGTATGAGGAATCGAAATAAAGCTCGGGAGTCGGACCCTCGGGCCCTAAGAAATAAGGCAACTCTGGCTCTAAAAGCTCGGGAATGCTCTCGCGTTTCCCCGCTAAGAATTCTTTAAGCTTCTTCTGAGCCGAAAGCAAACGGGCGCGCAGGCCCCCTAGCCGCAGCTCTTGGACGTCGAAGCCTTCGGGCTTGTTCTCGGCCTCCCATTGCTCTTCCAACGTTTTCGTGAAGATATCCAGCTTTTCGATGATGGCATGACAGGTTTTGAGATCCATCCGCAAAGCTTTATGGTCTTTAGCCTGATAATCTTTACGCAAAACGCCACCGAAAGAGGCTTTCGCGGCAAGAAGATCGTTCAAGGCTAGCTGGGTTCGGAACAAAGAAAGCCAGCGGCCGGCTAAAGGAAGGTCGGCTTTCAGGATTTCGGCGTTCTTTTCATAGATGTCGGAGGACGAAGGAGGCACCACCGAATCGAAGATGCCCAATAACGGGTCGTTGAATAAGAACGCCCGGGCGTAATTATTCGGGGCCAGCGAGCCCTTCACGATTTTGTTGGTCAAATCGAGATCGAGGAAACGCGGCAGCTCGAGGCCCGCCATCGCCGTGAAAGCCAGCGGATCAAGTTTCGCGAGATCGCCCGCCCCAAAGCGAGCTTGAGAAGCGAAGAAGAGCGAAGGCAAGACTGCGAAGATGGGGCATTCGCCGCCATTGTCGCCCCAAGCCGTCACGAGGACGTCTTTGAGATTGTTTTTGAGGGCGGAGGCAAAACCGGCTCCCATCGTCGCAAAGGAAAAAGCATTATTCGGAGCGTACCCCACCCACTTCCAGGCGCCGGTCGCCAACGTCACGGGGTTATGAGGGAACATTTTATGCTTTTCGATCATGCGGTCATAATCGGCGGGATCGATATGATAGTAGTCCCAATGCAATAATGCGATATCCGAAGGGATTTGCGAGAGCTCCTCGGAAGTGAAAGACAGGGCGCCGTCGCCATTAGGGGCTCCCACGAACATATCGCTCCAAAGGCTGGGGACGAAACCGTATTTGCGGCAAATCGCGTTGACTTTCAGCAAATGAGCCAACAGGATCTCCGAAGTTTTTTTATCGCCGTGGAGATCGAAATAACGGCCTCTTCCCAAAAGAGCGGCCTCATCCATCCCGATGTTGATTTTTCGCGAGGCGAAGGAGTCGGCGCACGATTTCACCATCTCATCGATCAAGGCATAGGTCTTATCGCTGCCGGGTAAAAGAATGTCGTTGATGTCATAGAGGCCGTCGAAAGCAGGATAACGACGGAGCCCACCCATATGCCCCAAGGTCTCGAGGCAAGGCACGAGCTCGATTCCAAACAAGGAGGCATAGGCGGATATCTCCTTTATTTCGTCTTGCGAATACCGGCCGCGCAAATGCCCGAAATAAGGTTCCTCTGGCACTTCGAAAGTGTCCTCGGTATAAAGTTCCAGATAGTCATAGCCCAGAAAAGCAAGATAGCGAATCAGCTTTTCGACTTCTATCGGTTTCAACACCGCGTTTCGCGAACAATCGAGAAGAAGGCCAAGCGAGGATATGATCGGGTCGAAGCGATGATCCGCTCGTTCGTCTTTGTGAGCGAAAGCATAGCCTAGTCCTTCAAAGAAAAGGCTCTTTTTAGAATAGGTCAGGATGGCTTTCCCGTTTTCGAAATGCAGAAGATTCGCCTCCCCTACATGGGCTTCGACGTCAAAAGGAAGTTTTATTTTGAATTCGCGGGCAAAATCATTCGCCGGCTTTCTCAAGGTTATGTCATCTAAACCAAGTCCATCCATACCCTAACCTCGCTTTGGGCTTATTGTACACTTCAAAATGAAGCAAAGAAAAGACCGGAGACTTAGAAAAGCCCCGCAAAAGCCTTACGCCTTCTCAAAATGAAGGAAACGATGAATGCTGCGATAAACCAAGAAAGTCACGACGATGACCGCAGCGTCTTTGATAAGATTCAAAGGCACGATGGCATAGAGGGCATACGTCCATCCCAAATCCGTGATCGCCGGGTTGACCATCTGGCAGGCCTTCAATAAAGATTGAGAAGAGAAGCCCATGACGTACATGTAAAAAGGGAGCATCGCATAAACGTTCAAAACGGTCGCAACGACCACTTGCAGGAAGGTTGAAACCGCAAAGCCAAGCGCCACGCCTTTCATATTCCGCATTTTTTTATAGATGAGGGCGGCTGGCACCACGAATGCCGTGGAAAAAACCAAATCCGATAATTCCCCCACGCCTAAAGTCTCCGAGAGGGGAAGCTTGATCAAGGTCTTGATGACCAAAACAAAAAATCCCGTCAACGGACCATAAGCAAAACCGGCGATGAATGCAGGGATCTCATCGAAATGAAGCTGCAGGAAAGTTGGAACAAACGGCAGTTGAATCTGAAAAACCGGAACGATATAAAGAATGGTTGAGATAGCGCCGAAAACCGCTACGCGGGAGCTTAAACGCACCCAGTTGAAAGTGCTTTTCCTCGCCGTAGAGGCATAAGCCCGCACAAAAAGAACCGCATAAACGAAGACCAACCCCAATGTTATCCAACCACGATAATCCATAAGGACGAAAAAATCCCCCATTCTCGCTTCGGGGGGACTCTCTTGTTCGCTTCTCGCATCCGGACTTTACCGTTGGCATTGGAATTACACCAATTCATGCTGACCCATTGGCCAGCTTGCGGGCTATACCGCCAGTCGACGAAATTATCGTCGCCCTGAAGTTGACTTTATTGTACGCGCTAAAATCCAAAGCGCAAGGGAAGCGATCGCAAACGTTTTGCAAAGGGCTAAGCCTTGTGGGTCGTCGTCCTTTCCGGGGCGGGGTGCGCTTCCACGAAAACGGACTCCAAATAGAAATAAAGGGGCGAGATCCGCAGAGGGGCCCACTCCTCTCTGCCGGCTCTTTGGAAGAAAAGATAACTCTCTTCGGAGGCGCTTTGGCTATCCGCGATCAAGGTTCCCTCGTCCACGGGGGCATGAAGATAAGAGACCTTGGTCTCGCTGGTGATTACGCCATCGCTTAAAAGGAAATAAACATAACTGAGGTCAAGCCAATAGGCGGCCTCCACATAGGTTAATGAGCCAAGCGAAGCCTTAGCGATCTCGCGGGTCAAGGCGCTATGGGCCGCATCGAAATCCTGACAAGACTTCGCGGCAGTTAAAATCACGAGGGCCTTATCGATAATGAGGCGAAGGCAGGAATTAAAGACGGCGCCCGAAGGGTATTCTTTCCCGGCAAAGACTTTTTTGGCCGCGGCTTTGACGGCTTCTTCTTTGGATGCGGCTTTGAGGAAGAAATCATGGGCGTCATATTGATCGAGAAACAGCAAATAACGCGAAACCGGGCGAAGATTGTCAAGATAGGAAACATCAGTGGGCAGGGGCTTAAGGCCGCCTTTGAATTTTTGGACATGCTCTTGCAAGAAGGATTGCACGAAACCCGCAAGGCGGTTATCCCATTCCATGACCTTCAGGGCTTGCCTGGAGATCGTTTTATCCACTGAGGCTTTTTGAAGATCCGCCACGAAATAAGAACCCGAGATCAGTTTTCCCGCCAGCGAAAGATGAAATTGGGCGCCTTGGAAACGAGGAAGGTTGAGATCATAAGGGCAATCCTTTAGCTTGAAAGACCATTCTTCGGTGAATAAAACGAGATCCGAAAGATCCTCTTTGCTCAAAAGCTGGAAGGCATGCCCAGCCGTAAAAAGATTGTCTTGGCTGTAAGGATCCGTTTCCAAAACCACCAAAACCCCGTTGTCATAAACCGAATAAATGATGCAGCGACCTTTTTTGACGTTCCGCGGGGGATCAATCTGGACCGAAAAAAGCTCTTTGGGATTAATTTCGCTCATTTTTTTAAAGCTTTCGCCAGGAAAGCGTTCTTTTCTTCTTCGCTCTTAAAGGCAATGGTGACGGAGGTTTTTCGAATGAGGACCGAAGAGGCCGCGAATTCTTTTTTCAGGGCATCGGCTTCGGAAGGGGCCGCGGAAGGGATGCTGGAATAGCTTTTCGCCAAGGCCTCCGTTTGCCGGACCGAGAGATTCTCTTCGTGAATCAGCTTAACCACTTCTTCGATTTCCTCATCGGAGAGGCTCGCGATGGCTTTGGCGTGCCCGTAGGAAAGCCGGCCAGAGCTGATTTCGTCAATGACGTGATCGGGGAGGGAAAGAATCCGCATCGTGTTGGTGACTTGCGAACGGGATTGGTGAGAGAGATTGGCCAAAGTCGATTGCGAATAGTCGAATCGCTTGGCCAATTCGCCATACACGAGCGCCATCTCCACCACGTTTCCTTCTCTTTGGTCGCGGGTATCCGCAAGAAGCATGAGAAGCGTTTCTTCGTCGCCCACTTCCGCAATGACGGCCGGGACTTCCGATAAATGCGCTTTTTTGGATCCAAAGTATCTTTTGCGCCCCAGAATCAGCTCGTAATGAGAACCGCTTGGGCGAACGATTAAAGGATTGAAAAGCCCTTTTTCAGAGACGCTTTTGGCGATGCGGTCCACCACTTCCGAAGGGATTTCGACCCGCTTGACGAAAGCGTTGTCGTCGATGAGGGCCAAGGGAATGTTTTTGGCGGCGATGGACTGGTATTCTTTTTCCATCTCGGCGATGACATCGTTCTTGGAGAATTTCTTGATGAGTTCGCCCAACGAGTTTTTCAATTTGCCTTTATTGCGCATGATCCATGACCTCCCGTGCCAGAGCGAAATAAGCCAAAGAGCCTTGGGCCGTCGGACGAAAGGACGTCACCGCCTGGCCGCGCGAAGAAGCTTCCGGAATCGAAATGTTCCGCGGGATCGTCGTCACAAAGGTATTCTCTTTAAACAGGCCGCGGACTTGCTGCGCGATTTCGGTCCCTAAGGAAGTCCGGGAGTCATACATCGTTAAAAGGAAACCCTCGATTTTCAAATTCGGATTGTAGTCATTCTGGACCTTGGTGATCGAGGAAAGAATGGCCGCCACCGCTTCCATCGCGAAGTACTCGCATTGAACGGGGATGATGACCGAATCGCTGGCCACGAGGGCGTTGATGTTGAGAAGCCCCAAGGAAGGCGGGCAATCAATGATGATGAAATCGTATTTCTCCTTCACGGAAGCAAGAGCGCCCTTAAGAATATAGAAAGGGCTTTTTTCACCCACGCTTTGCATATAGGAATCAAGAGAAGCCAATTTAAGATTCGACGGAATGAGCGATAGCTTGGGGTCGCTCGTCTTTAAAATAATCCGATTGATATCCCCGTTTCCGATAATGGCGTCATAAATCGTTTGGGTCAAAATCGTGACATCGATTCCTAAGCCTCTTCCAGAATTTCCTTGGGGATCGAAATCCACCAAAAGGACGCTTTTCCCAAAATGAGCTAAAGCGGAACCGAGGTTAATGGCGGTCGAGGTCTTGCCAACTCCGCCCTTTTGATTGGCCACGCTGATGATTCTCGTCATGAGGATATTTTATATCCGTGGAACATCAAAAAAGTAGTTCCACAACTATCCACAGTAATAAATAAACCCAAAATACAGGCTAGGAGCCAACGAATCAAAGAGGCTTCTTTTGGATTTCTGCCCAAGAACGCGGGAATTGATTTTCGGTTTTATGGTCTTTTTTGAAAAAGATATTCACCCTGGCGCCGTCTCCTGAGGGCAAGGAATCCTCATCGATCCTTTCAATGGAAAGATGCAAAACCTCTATCGCGTGTTTGCTCGCCGCCAATTCTTCTTTTCCCTTGGAGCCCTTCATGGCAAGAAAAATGCCCCCCACTTTAACGAGGGCTACCGAAATTTCCAATAATTCTGGGAGCGGAGCGACGGCCCGGCCCGTAACGATGTCAAAGGACTCGCGAGCGGAATAAGTTTCCGCCCTGGCATTAACGATTTTCACGTTCTTTAGGCCCAAAGCCTTGATGACTTCTTCCAAGAAATGGCACTTCTTCAACGTGGCATCCACCAAGGTGATTTGGCTCGTCGGGAAAGCGATGGCTAAAACGAGGCCAGGGAAGCCGGCTCCGGTACCCAAATCGCAAATGCTTTTTCCTTCAAACGAAAAAACTTTTGCAGGGATAAGGCAATCATAGAAGTGCTTTTCAACGACTTCGCTTTCTTCGGAAATAGCAGTGAGGTTCATCTTCTCGTTCCATTCCTTGAGAAGGGCGGCGTAAGTCTTTAACTGCGCGATCATTCCGTCCGTCAACATAACTTTCGGGGCCAAGGCGGCTTTCAATTCTTCATAAGTCATAGAAGTCCTTTCTTCTTGAGCGTCAAAATCAAGATCGAGATATCAGCGGGATTGACTCCGGAAATTCGGCTCGCTTGACCAAGGGTCAGGGGCTGAACGGCATTCAGTTTTTGCCGCGCTTCCAAAGCTAAGCCATCAACACGCTGATAGTCTACGCCTTTGGGGAGGCGGATGTTCTCCAGTTTGGCGTTTTCTTTAGCGTCCCGAAGTTCCTTTCCGATATATCCTTCATATTTGACTTTGGTCTCCAGCGCCAAGACCGACGCATCATCGAAAACGTAGTCTTTCAACTCAGGCATGAAGTGAGCGATCCCGCGGTAATCCAATTCTGGCCTTTTGAGAAGGTCAACGCCCTTATGTCCGAAATTATCCACGGCAGAACCATGCTCTTTCAGGTATTCCGCACAGCCCTTTCGGTCGAAGACGTTGTGTTCCTCCAAAATGGCGATGGCCTCATCGATCCGCTGATATTTATTTAAGAAATCATGATATCTTTCATCGGAAATAAGACCGACATCATGACCGTATTTCGTCAGCCGAAGATCCGCGTTGTCGTGACGGAGCAAAAGCCGATATTCCGCACGGGAAGACATCAGGCGATAAGGCTCATCCGTTCCCTTGGTCACAAGGTCGTCGATCATGACGCCGATATAGGATTCATCGCGCCTTAAAATCAAAGGCTCTTTGCCTTGAATCCATCGCGTGGCGTTGATGCCCGCCATAAGGCCCAAGCCACCTGCTTCTTCGTAGCCGGAAGTTCCGCAAATCTGCCCTGCGCCATAAAGTCCTTCGTATTTCTTGACGCGTAAAGAAGGATCAAACTGCAGCGGTTTCACGGCATCGTATTCGATTTCGTAGGACCATTTCAGAATCTCGGCATGTTCCAAACCGGGCAGCGTGTGAACTAAGCGTTCCTGAATGTCGTGCGGGAAACCCGTCGAAAAGCCCTGAAGATAAATCGAATCGCCAAATTCGAATTCGGGTTCCAAGAACAATTGATGGCGGGGTTTATCCGCAAAACGAACGATTTTGCTCTCGATGGCGGGGCAATAGCGCGGCCCTATTCCTTTAATGACCCCGTTGAAAATAGCGGATTTGTCCAAATTATCCTTAATGATCTTTATCGTTTCCGGAGTGGTGTAAATGAGATAGCAGGGAAGCTGATCTTTTAGCGGCGTGAATTTCTTGGTGGTGAAACTGAACGCGAGTTCCCCGTCCTGCCCATATTGGATTTCGCCCTTTGAGAAATCGATGCTCTCTTTTTTGAGGCGCGGCGGGGTTCCGGTCTTGAGGCGGAAAATCTCCAAGCCCATTTTTTGGAGGCACTTCGAAAGGCCGGTGGAGGATTTCTCGCCATCGGGGCCCCCGGGATGGACGTCCGTTCCGGAGATGATGGTGCTCTCCATATAAGTCCCCGTCGTGATAATGACGGCTTTGGAGGTGATTCTCTCTCCGCCGTCCGTCACCACGCCAAAAACTTTGTTTTCGTCATAAAGAAGTTCTTTGACTTGGCACTCTTTGATCGTCAAATTCGGAATTTGCGAGAGCAAGCTTTGCATATAGGCCGGATAGCCATGCTTGTCGACTTGGGCCCGCAAACATTGGACGCCCGGCCCTTTGCCGGTGTTGAGCATCTTGATCTGAAGCGGATGGTGGTCGGCGCAGATTCCCATCATGCCCCCCAAAGCGTCGATTTCCCGAACCACGATTCCTTTCGCCGAACCTCCGATATGCGGATTGCAGGGCGTGTTCGCGATCATGTGGGCGTTAAGGGTGCACATAAGCGTTCGCATCCCCAGATGCGCCGCTGCCGCGCAGGCTTCGACCCCCGCGTGGCCTCCACCGACCACAATGACATCGAAATCCATGCCGTCTCCTATCCAATCGAGTCCGACATATCCATCTTAATGAGCTGATTCAATTCGACCGCGTACTCCATCGGAAGCTCTTTGGCGAAGGGCTCGATGAAACCCATGACGATCATCTGGGTGGCGTCGCTTTCGCTGATGCCGCGGCTCATGAGATAGAAGAGTTCCTCGTCGTTGATCTTGCTGACCGTGGCCTCATGCTCGATATAAGAGGTTCCGTTTTGAATCTCGTTCTTCGGGAAGGTGTCGCTCTTGGAAATATCATCAAGGATCAGCGTGTCGCATTCGACGTGCGAGTGTTTTTGTCGCGGCGGATAACCCTGCAAACGAAAGAACTCGAACAGAGCGTTGTCAAGACCTTCTATCTTTCCAATTTGTCGCAACCCACCGAATTGCAGGACGTCGTTAAACCCGGTGCGCACGGTATTGGAAGTTAGCCGGATTCAACAACTGGCGTCCCAGCAGGCGATTGTGATGCGCGGGACGCCCGACCAGATTTTGTTGGCGGAGAAAATTGTCCACGACATCGATAAGGCGCCTCCGGAAGTCATTGTCGAAGTTGCCGTCATGCAGGTCAGTCGAGACAAGGTCAAGAATCTTGGTATCAACCCACCGAGCAGTGCGAACGTGCAATTGCAGAGCAACACTACCAGTTCCTCCAGCAGTTCGAGCAGCAGTTCCAGTTCAAGTTCATCTACCAGCAACTCACTCAACCTGAATACTCTGGCAAGCTTGAACGCCACAGATTTTCAGGTGACCATCGGAGCCGCTAGTTTGAATGCGTTGGCGAGCGACAGCTTCACGAAGATTATCCAGAACCCGCAGTTGCGTTCGATCAATGGTCAGAAGGCTTCATTGAAGATCGGCGAGCGCGTGCCCACCGCAACCGGATCGTATTCGTCCGGAGTTTCGTCGACGACGGTCAGCGCACTTGTGAACACGCAATTTCAGTATCTCGATGTCGGAGTTAATGTCGATATCACGCCACGCGTTTACGACAATGGAGACATCGGCCTAAATTTTGCTCGACGTTTCTTCGGTCACCTCCTACGTAAGCATCGGTGGCATCAGCGAGCCAGAGATCGGCCAACGGAAGATCGAGCATGAGATTCGCTTGAAAGACGGCGAAGTCAATCTGCTGGGAGGAATGTTCGAGACCCAGGAAACCAGGTCGATCAGCGGAATTCCGGGGCTTGTCGCAGATTCCGGTACTGAAATATTTGTTTTCCGAAACCAGCAAGGAGACCACGAATAATGAAATTGTGTTTGCGCTGATACCTCATATCGTGCGAGCACGCGAAATCGTACCG
>CAVRMZ010000010.1:0-21797 GCA_963722445.1 uncultured Bacilli bacterium
AGCGGTGCCCCAGCTGCCGCTCCAGCCGGCGCGCCGCCCGCGGGGACGGTTACGACGCTCGCAGCATCGGCGGGCCGCGCGGCTACGAGCGGGGCGGATCGTCGGAACGCGAGTTCTTCGCGGTGACGTGCTCGCGCTGCGGCAACAACGCCCAGGTCCCCTTCAAGCCGCGCATGGACAAGCCCGTCTACTGCTCGGACTGCTTCCGCGAAGTCAAGGCCGGCTGACCCGCCGGGCCAGCCTCAGGCGAGGCCGGCAGGGCCCGGGAGGCGGAGCGTGTCCCCGGCACGCAGGCGGTCGCGATGTCGCCCGCGCCACACCGTCACGCGTCCGCTTCCGTGGACGGTCCAGGCAACGTCGCGGCCGATGAGGGCGGTGTCCTCGTCGATGCCGAGCACCAGGGTGTCGGCGGGCGCCGCCAGCGCGATCGCCACCGAGAGCGGCTCCGGGAACGCATCGTAATGGGGGATCACGATGGTCCCGGGCACGAGCCCCAGCGCGTCCCGCCAGCCGATGGGAACCGGGCGAAGGAGCGCCCACCGGACCGGAGCTGGTGACCGGCGAGCACCATCGCCCCCGCCGAGCAGCCGGCGATGACCGCGCCGCGGGCGTGGGCGGCCCGAAGCGCGGTGCCCACGCCCCCTTCACCGAGCGCGTCGAGCAGGTGGCCGGGCTTCCCTCCCGACAGGTAGACGAGGTCGGCCTCCCCGATCGCTGCCGCGGCAGCCGGGTCGTTCGCATCCTCGGCACCGCGTACAAGGACGGGCTCCACCTCCGCGCCGAGCGCCGCGAAGTGGGCCTCCCCCTGCGCGGCCCAGCGTCGGAACGTCTCCTCACCGTCTGGCCATGACGCAGTCGGGAGCACGACGACCCGTGGCCGGTCGCGACCGGTGGCCAGCAGGAGGACCCGATCCACCGCATCCATCGACGCGGTGAACTCGCCCGATCCGACGAGAGCGATCGTGCCGTCCATCGGCGGCGAGTCTACCCGGTGGTGCCCGTAGGCACGCTCTGCGCTTCCGCGTGCCTGAAAAGGCACGCAAACGGTTCGGTCAGGCGACCGTCGCGTGGCTATGCTCTCGGGCATCGCAGGGAAGGGTCCTGTGTGGCAGCCGGTCGGTGCGCGGCTTCGCGCCCGGTGGCTCCGGGGAGACACAAGAAGAGGGAGATGCGATGGATTCCAACCCCGTCCGAGATGCCGTCGGGCAGCCCGGGGGTTCCTGCTGCGCCGCCGCAGGCACCGACCCCGCCGCCGCAGGCGCCGCAGATGCCACCGCAGGCGTCCCAGACGCCGCCGCAGCCGGCCTGGATGCAGAACCTGACCTCCACGGCCCCGGTGGCCGGACCGGCGGGCCTCTTCTATGCCGACCTGCCCAACCGGATCATCGCCTACATCATCGACATGATCCTGCTGGCGATCGTGGGCGTCGTGATCGGCGCGATCACCGGCAGCTTCATGCCCGTGGTCACGTTCGATCTGGTGCACGGCTTCCAGTACAACTACTTCGCGGCGATCATCAACGCCGTCATCGGCGCCGCGGTCAGTGCCGGCTACTTCATCTACACGTGGACCAACATGCGGGGCACGGTTGCGGCATGAAGGTCCTCGGCATGCAGATCGGGAGCGAGAAGGACGGTTCCACGCTGTCCATGGACCAGGCGATCCGGCGCTGGCTGGCGGTCGGCGGCTGGATCACGATCGTCTCCGCGCTCAACCCGTTCATCCAAACCGGCGAAGACGATGAGAACTTCGGCTTTGTCGGCTAAGGCCATGGCTTTGTCGATAAGTTCGTCGCTGTGCTTGCCATAGCGGCGGAAGCCTTCGGAGTAGCCAACGAAATCCAAGTCGTATTCCTTGATGGAATCCAAGACCGTGTCGACTTTGATCGGATTCACGATCGAAGAGCCCGCACCTTGGTAGCGCGGATTCTTGGCGAAATCGCCATAAATCGCGACTTTGGTCTTTGGGGCTAACGGCAAGACGTTGCCTTTGTTCTTTAAAAGGACGATGGAGCCTTCGGCGACTTCTTGGGCCACTTTGTGATGGGCTTCTTTATCGAAGGTGCGTTTGGAGGCTTTGATGGCCGCGTTCGTTTTCAAAGCGGCGTCGATGAGGCGGTCCACCGCTTCGTTGACGACGTCTTCGGAAATCTTGCCCTCGGTGACGGCTTGCTTGATCTCGCGGTTGGTTTCGCCATTCGTGGTCGGCATCTCGAGTTCGTTCGTGGCCTTTAAGCCCTCAAGACGATCGTTATTGCCGCCCCAGTCGGTGATGACAAGGCCGGAGAAATTCCATTCTTTGCGGAGAATATCCACCAACAAATGCTGGTTCTCGTTGCAATAGACGCCATTGACCTTGTTATAAGCACTCATGACGGCGCCGGCTTGGCCTTCTTTGACCGCGATTTCGAAAGCGGGCAGATAGATTTCCCGCAAGGTTCTTTCATCCAAGACCGAATCCGAGGTGATGCGGCGGATTTCCTGGTTGTTGCAGGCATAGTGCTTGACGCAGCTGATGACCCCGTTGGATTGCACGCCCCGGATGAAGCCAGCCGCCAAGCGCCCCGCCAGCAAAGGATCTTCCGAGAAATATTCGAAGTTGCGACCGCAACGGGGGTTTCGCTTCATGTTGACGCCGGGCCCCAAAAGAACCGAGACTTCGTTGACGACCGCCTCCTCGCCGAGGGCCTTGCCTTCTTTTTCTAACAAAGAAGGATCCCAGCTATTCGCGGAGCAGGCGCTCGTGGGGAAACAAGTCGAAGGAATCGAAGGGTTGAGGCCAAGATGGTCTGCCGCCTTCGCCTGCTTTCTCAGCCCGTTAGGACCGTCGCTTAGAAAAATCGAGGGGATCCCATATTTGTCGATGTTCATGGTTTCCCAGAAATTTTTGCCCGAAAGAAGCGACACTTTTTCATCCAATGTCAGTTTTTTGATCAGTTCTTCGTGCTTGAGGGCCATAAGGATTCCTTCCTCCCAGCGAAAATGAGTTTATTTATCAATAAAGTAATCGTGTAATCGGTTACAATTACAAAAAGTATAAGTTTGATGTCTTTGGTTTCAATCCAAACAACGTAATCGGTTTAATTTTTGCCGTAACTTGTTATTTCCTGTGGTTTCAAGGCTTCTTGAAGATCCTCATGTGTCGATAAGAAGGTCCTCGCTTTTAAGGTGAGAAAAATCAAAGAATGGAGAAAATACCATACTTTTTAGCAAAGGCAATGGGCTTACTGGGCTTTTTCGGAAAGAAGTGTGACCTTGGCCATACCGAGGCCCAGGGCCAGCAAGAGGAGAACAATCATCGCGATGGAACCTTCCGAGAGGAAGGATACATTGGTGGCCTGAGTCGTTTCCAAAATGTAAGGCGTGGCAGCCGCTAAGTTGAAAGCGAAGATTTCGCTGGGATCGTCTTCGCCAATAGCCAAGGTTAAGCATAACAGAAGCGCTTCCGCATTTATATTTCAAAGGCTTGATAAGCGAGGCTTCAAGAGGGCCATTTGCCCAAATACGTTTCTGCTCCTCGCCAAGGTTTTAAGCAGGGCTTTTTTAAACTTCGCTTTTATCGACTATTTATTTTTGCAATTCCCAAGTAAAATACTTTTAGAAGGTCAAAAAAACGATTTGATTCCGTAGTCTTCCGTTTGAACCCTTTTCCGGGAAACCCAATTATGGGCGGATTCCGTCACAGCTAGGAAGAAGCAATAAATGAAACGAATCCCGTTTAATGAAAAATGGCAGGTTTCCATTCTAGGGAAGCAAGGCTGGCTTTCCGTCGACGTGCCTTATGACGCCCTTTTCCACGAAACGAGATCTTTTCAGAGTTTGGGTTCCACCAATACCGGATATTATTTCGCCCATGATTATCGTTATAGGAAGGACTTCGAAGCCCCTAAAGAGTGGGCCGAGAAAAGCCTAATTTTGGATTTCGAGGGGGTCTGTCATCAGGCGGACGTTATTCTTAACGGAGACAAAATTGCCTGCCATGAATATGGTTTCACGGAGTTTTTCGTCGATATAGCGAAGGAGATCAAAATCGGAGAGAAGAATGTTTTGGAAGTCATCTGCCATTGCGCCGACGAGCCCAATTGCCGCTGGTATCCAGGAGGAGGGATCCTTCGGCCCGTCAGTTTGCTGGTCGGGGAAAAAGAACATTTGCTGCCTTACGAAGTCGAGGTCCGCGCGCTTTCGGTCAACCCTTCGGTGATTGTTTTTTCGCTCCCGGCATCAAAAAAAGGAATTAACGTCGAGATTCTTGACAAAGGCGGGAAAATCATTGCGACGAAGGCAAACGCCTTTTCGAAGGGAACCAAGACCTATTTCCAAATCGAGAATGCCCATTTATGGTCTCCGGAGGATCCTTATCTCTATTCTTATCGTCTCGTTTGGGGTTTAGATGTCACGGAAGGGCGCTTTGGGTTAAGAACCTTAGCCTGGGGTGATGAGGGTTTGCTGCTTAATGGGAAGCGGATGATTTTAAGAGGAGGCTGCCTTCACAGCGATAATGGCTTATTGGGTGGCGTTTCTTCTCCTTATAGCGAGCGAAGGAAAATCCGCTTGCTCAAAGAAAGCGGCTATAACGCGTTGCGGAGCGCTCATAATCCCTGCGATAAGGCCCTATTAGACGCGGCCGATGAGATGGGTTTGCTTGTGATGGACGAGCTCTATGACAATTGGTACGTTCATAAAACCCATCACGATTATGGGGACTATTTCGAAAAAAACTGGAAACTGAATCTTGAGGAAATGGTCCGCAAGGATTTCAACCACCCCAGCGTTATTCTCTACTCTTTAGGCAACGAAGCAGCCGAGACTTCAGAAAAGAAAGGCATCGCTTTGATGGAGGAAATGGGGAGATATCTCAAGGCCTTGGACCAGAGCCGGCCCATAACCATGGGAGTAAACGCTTTCTTTAACTGCCTCTATTCTTTGGGTCTTGGAGTCTATAGCGACAAAAAGGCCAAAGAAGCGGAAACTGATTTTCCCAAAAAGAAAGCCGTTGGGAGCGAATTTTTCAATGTTCTGGCGGGCGCTTTCGGCGCGGGTTTCATGAAAGCGGGCGCGTCATTAATTGGTTCCGATCTTAAAACTCGAGGCGTTTTCTCCAAACTGGACCTCGCTGGCTATAACTACGGGATCAAGCGTTACAAAAAAGATTTGCGGAAATATCCCCACCGCTTGATTCTCGGAACCGAAACCTTCATTTCGGATCTTCCTCGCGCGATGGCCTTGATGAAGAAAAACCCTCGCATCATTGGCGATTTTTCCTGGTCCGCGATGGATTATCTCGGGGAGGTGGGGATCGGCGCTTGGCTCTATCCGGATTACGCTCCGGATTTCAAAAAGGGATTAGGCTGGATTTCCGCGGGCATCGGCTGTCTTGACTTAACCGGGAAACCAACCTGCGAGAGCCTTTTCACGCGGGTGGCTTTCGGTCTTGATCCTCTTGCTTTAGGCGTGGTGCCTCCCCGCTATTATGGGCAAAAGCATTCGCCTTCGGCCTGGCGATTCACCTCCGCTCTCAATTCGTGGGCTTTTCCAGGCGAAGAAGGGAAAAAATGCCTTGTGGAAGTTTATTCCCTTGCCCCCAAGGTTCGTCTTTTCATCAATGACGAAAAGATTCTCGACAAGAAGACCCATAATGGCATCGCGCGTTTCGTCATGAAATACCGAAATGGGCTTTTAAGCGCGACCAATTTGGACGCCAAAGGGCGAGAGCAAGCCAAAACATTTTTGTCTTCGCTTTCCGGAACGGCCAAACTCGTGGCGAAGCCCGAAGCAAGCGAAATCCGGATAACCGATCTGGCCTATATCCGTTTTTCGCTTGAAGACGATAAAGGGACGGTCGATACTTCGGCCCGATGCTATGTTTCATTGTGCGGAATCAAGGGCGGGACTTTATTGGCTTTTGGTTCGGCTTGCCCTTTTAACAAAGATAGTTTTTTTGGATCCCAGAGCGATACCTACTTTGGGGAATGCCTTGCCATCATCAAACCAAAGGACAGCGGGACCATTAGCGTCAACGCCACGAGTCCCTATGGGAATGCCGCCTGCAAGATTTTGGTTAAAGGCCGGCCAAGAGCTAAGAAAGCCTAGATTGAAAGGCAAGACTTCCTTTTCTCCGTCATGGTCTTCTTTTCCCGTGATAGGGGAATATTTTTCCTTACTTCCGGGATATCGTGAAGGGAATCTGACTTTTCCCTTTGGGCTATGATTTGGGGCGGAATCGGCACCTTAATCCGAATAGCCTCAATCGTCCTCGCGGCTTCCTTCGCCTTTTCCTCAATCGAAAGCCCGGCAATCACGCTCAAGAATAAGAAATTTGACGCTAATGTCCAATCCTTTTTTCAGCAAAGAAAAGAAAAAAGGTTGAATAATCATCTCAGCAGGATTGGAAAACTCAGAATCCATAAAGTGAGCTGAACTTTGATATTTTAAGCGCCTTTGTTGACGTCTTTGCTCTTGTCCTCGACAACTTCCGGGAGTCCTTCCTTTTTTTCTTTTTCTTCTTCTTTATATTGGGTGGCGGCTCTCTTGCGGAAATGAATGCCCTTCTTGGGAATGACGAAAGGCTCGAAGCCCTCGCCATTAATGCCTTTGGCCTGTGTGAAACTGACGAAAGCTTTCGGATCGGTGGCGGCGATATAGCTTCGAATCTCCCCGGTTTCCATTTGATAGACCACAACCCGGATCATCTTCCGCTTCTCTCCGGTAAAGCCCCCGACCGTATCGATCACCGTGGTGCCATGTCCCATCTCCTTATGGATGAACTCTTGGATCTCCTCATATTTGTCGGAAATGATGTCGACGATGACGAAGGAATTGATATAGAGATAAATGAATTGAACGGCCAAAGCGGACGCAAAAGCGGAGATGATGCCAACAAGGCTCATAAGGACGCTGTGCATGCAAATGAGGCCGGCGATGACGACCGAGGAATCCAGAATGAAGCCTGAAACGTCTTGCTTCATGTCAGTATATTTGGCAATGACAAAACTGATGATATCGAAGCCTCCGGTGGAGCCATTGCCTAAGTAGGTCAAGGCAACCCCCACTCCGGAAAGGGCGCCCCCGAAAACTCCGGCCAGAATCAAATCCGCTTCGTTTAGATACCCCTTCGCATCATAAAGAACGTCAAAACCAATGATGTGGACGAAATTCGTACGCAGCATCAGCGAATAAAAAAGCGGGAAAGCCACAGAACCTAGAAGGGTGTAAATCGAGAATTTCTTGCCTAAGAAGAAAAGCCCCACGAGCCAAAGAGTCGCTTGCGCTATCCCGATTACGATATCGGACACGTCCATATGGAAAATGGGTTCTAGAAAATAATTGAAGATAACGCTCATGGAATCGACGCCGCCGTTAACGATGTTGCAGGGGATGATGAAAGCGGCATCCGCAAAAGCCAGAATGAGGCAGCCCAACGTGACCAAAGTGAAATTTTTTAATTCGCCCAAAACGGCGCTTTTGGTGAAAATTTTCTTTTTTTCGTTTTCCATAAAAAGATCTTCGCCTTTAAGCGGAGAAAATCCTTTCTTGACCTATGACCAAAATAAAACAATCATAAATTGCCATGGAGCGATTATAGCATTCCAAGAAGTGGTGTTATATTAGCGACATTTCCGATTTAAGCAAAAAAGAACGCTAAATCGGCCGAATAGATTAAAAAACAAACCTTATTTTTATATAAAAATAAGAAACCATTTTTGATACTAAAATTTTTTAAACGTAGCGATGACTCAAAATCATCATCGCAAAAAGACCGGCAAACTAGAGAAGAGCTACGAAAAGCAAAATAAGGGGTAATCTTCAAATAGTAATTGCTTTCTGAGAGGGCTTTGCCGTTTTTACTGAAGTGCCCACACTATAGCCAGCTTTGAAAATGGTCCTTGCTCTTGCGATTCCGGTTGTGCCATAACACGTGCCAAAGACGAGGGCCGCCCACAAAGCCATCCATGCTAGAACAACATCAGGATTTGGATCGCCGGCTATCACGCCTCTAAAATTTCCTCCGTCATCCCTCAATATTTTAGAACGGACAAAAATGGCAGCATAGGCCACTGCCGTAACGAAAAGAAAACCATATCCTAATGAACTGAGAAAAATTGTCCTTTTGGCGAAAAATTTGGACTGGGTAAGGCTTTCTTTCAACCGCCAAAAACAGCAAAGAAAAGAAATAGATTTAGACCTTCTAAAAAGACAAACCCATCCTAAAATGGAAATAGGTTCATATCCGAAAACAGCGGAAGCGAAAGCCTAAGAGGTTGAGGTCGTTATCGGAATTTCTTCTTTTACCCATAAATTATTTTGAAAAAATGTCTGCAAAACATAAGATAATTACGCTTCGTATCTATGGTTTTTTGATTCTTTCAAAAGACGTTCCTCTTGAGTTTGCGAAGAAAATTGTTTTCTCGCTTGCCGTTCACGGGACAGCTTCCGCCAGCCAGGAGATTAAGCGTTTCATGGTCTTTAATAATGGCTTTTTGCAGGTATAATAAGATTTTAGGTTTATGATTTGCGTCTTGTTTTTAATTAAGTTTTAAAAAGAAGTTCTTGCGATCACCGCTTTTTGCTTTGCGGGGGAAATGGATTTTTTTGCTTTTCTTGTTTAATTAAAGCTATGTCATCTATAATTTAAAAAAGGAAGGCCTTCCAAAATGGGAATTCGGGCGGCAATCGTGGAAGACGACGAAAAGGCTTCTCAGAATTTGAAGGCCCTTTTGGAGCGTTACGAAAAAGAGAACAAAACGCCTATCACCATTACGTATTATCCTGACGCCTTGAAATTCCTCAACGACTATAAGCCCAATTTCGATCTTGTTTTCATGGATATCAACCTCCCTTTCTTAAATGGGCTTGAGGCGGCTCATAAACTTCGGAGCTATGACCCTAACGTGATTCTTATTTTCGTTACCGACTTGGCCCAATACGCGATAAAAGGCTATGAAGTCAATGCCTTTGACTATATCGTTAAGCCTGTCGTATACGAACACCTGGTATCCAAACTCGACAAAGTCATCCGCATCATTGAGGAAAATGACAAAGAGATCAAGATCAATATCAAATCGGATGATGGCTATGTTGTTTTAAGCGCCTCTTCCATTCGTTACATTGAAGTGGTCAACCACGTTTTGTTCTATCACAGCGATTTGAAAACCTATTCGGCTTATGGATCTTTGAGCGAAATCGAAAAAATCTTGCCTCGCGATTCCTTTTCGCGGTGCAATCACTGCTATTTGGTCAATCTCAAATTCGTTACGGCCATGGACAAAGATTTTGTCTTCATCGGCGAAAGCAAACTTAAGATATCCCGCCCCAAGAAAAAGGACTTTATTGATGACTTCACGAAATATTTGGGGAAGCGTTCATGATTTTTAGTGATGAAAATTATTTCAATGCGTTGACCGAGTTTGAGCTTCTTTTTCTTTGTTTTCTTTTTGCCTGGAATTATCCGCGGAGAAGCAAATTTTGGCTTCGGGTCGTTTCTTGCTTCGCCTTTTTTGTCGCGCTTGCTTTCTTGACGTATTCCCTCGATTTGGGGAATTCCGTTCTTTCGGGGACCGTGAACTATCTTCTTCTTTTCATTTTCGCGGATCTTTCATTGGCGTTTTGCTATCATGTTGGCTTTTCTTCTCATATTTTTTGCACTATCGTGGGCTATACGGTCCGCCATCTCATTTATCTCGTTTGGCAGTTTTCCACTTACCTTTATGATGACAACGCTCCCCATCCTAACCTGGGTTTTTCTTGGGTATGGGTAGTACTCTCTTGCGGGTCGGCCATCCTCTTTTTGCCTCTTGTCATTTATCTCTACAAGCTTATCAAAAAAACTCCGAATGTCACTTTGCCTTCGTGGGAAATCATCGTTCTTTCAGGCCTTTCACTTTTGATTGATGACATTCTCAATATGTTCGTCATCACGAATTCCTTAGGCAAAGATGGCCATGTTCTCGAATATATCATTTGCCTTTTCAACATTCTGTCCGGCTTGATGATTCTCGTCATCATGTTCGGCTTCGTTTCGCAAAACAATCTTGAGAAGGAAGTGGCCTCCATCAACCAAATGCGGCACGAGGAGCAAAAGCAATATCAGATGACGAAGGAGAATATCGAGCTCATTAACATCAAATGCCATGACCTTCGCAAGCAGATTCGGGCTTTGAAAGAGAGCCACTCTGCTATTTCGCAGGAAGAGATTAATACGATTGAAGATGCCACCCGTATTTATGATACGAAAGTGGTCACTGGGAACTCCTCACTTGATGTTGTTTTGCAGGAGAAATCACTGATATGCGCCAAAAATAAAATCGTTTTCAATTGCATTATTGATGGTTCGGCTTTGAACTTCATGACCGAAAGCGACGTTTTCTCCTTATTCGGAAACATCATCGATAACGCCATCGAAAGCGCGGTCAAACTCGACTCTTTGGCCCAAAGGGTCATCACGGTGAAAATAAAGAAAGTCCC
Source organism: uncultured Bacilli bacterium (assembly GCA_963722445.1). Classification (GTDB taxonomy): domain Bacteria; phylum Bacillota_I; class Bacilli_A; order RFN20; family CAG-826; genus UBA4951. The sequence continues at coordinate 10,462 of CAVRMZ010000010.1, forward strand.
GGGCGGGGTTTTTGCCTATGAGGAAAACTACTATGCTGGTACCTTGCATTACGCCGACGGTCTCCCCGTCTCCACAAAGGGCGATGACCGCTATCATGGCTTTGGCATGAAATCGATTCGCATGATCGTCAACCACTACCAAGGGGATATGCAGATCAACACCAACAACCAAACTTTTGCCATTTCCATCTTTTTCCCAGTGGCTTCTTAATCGGTTTTTGCAATTACTTCTTTACAAGAAGTATTTTTATTTTTTTCTAATGGAATGGGCAAATATAGATCAAATTTGACGAAGAAAGGGCTTTCAGGATACGTAAGCTTTTCGACAAGTTAGGTTGACCAGAAGACTTTGAAAACGCTTTTAAATTAAACTCCTTTCAACAAAACAAGAGTTTTCAAATTTTATTCGCTTTGGTTTTAGTCCGAACGGGAGTTCGGCAAAACATAAACAAGGAGGTGCCTTAATGAGAAAAGGCATGATTACAAAAGGCAGGGTTGGAAGCGCTTTATTGCTTTCAGTTGCTGCCACTGCGGTATGTTCGGCGATCGCTTTAGCTGGGTCGACCCCATCACTGGTGTCCGCTGGCGCTCTTTCCAACAATGGGAAGTTCTACAGCGACTATACGTCCCTTGCAGACGCCAAGGCGGCGGCTTCTGATCTTAATGTCCGGCTTTCCGAGGAAGGTGATGTTCTTCTCAAAAACGATGGAACTCTTCCGCTGATCGGAAAGAAAAAAGTCAGCGTTTTTGGCGTTAGCCAAGATGCTTTGGTTGATGCAGCCGGAACAATAGCTGATAGTCTTTCAGATGCGGGGTTCATCGTGAATCCGACTCTAAAGAGTTTCTATGCTTCAGATTCTTCCCCTATTGGTTCGGAAGTTTCGAGCTTTTCGCAAACCACCATCAATTCTTGTGAAATATATGACGATGCGGCCGTGATTCTCCTTTCTAGAACTGGCGGAGAAGGATCTGATGCCGCAACTGTGACGACGCAGGCCGAAGACGAAAAAGATGTTAGCGGCAATTCTTATGGTTGGACTCATGCCCATTTGGCTACGGGTTCTAAGCATTATCTTGAGCTTACCGATAGCGAGGAAGCGCTAATTGCCTTCGCCAAAAAGCATTTCTCAAAAATTGCGGTGGTTCTCAATACTTCCAACGCTATGGAGATGTATAATCTCCAGCACGATGACGCAATAAACGCCATTCTTTGGGTCGGCCGTCCGGGTGACAACGGCATTAAAGCCGTTGGGGAAATTCTCAATGGCACCGTCAACCCATCTGGACGCATGGTTGATGAATGGAATCGTGATTTCACAGCAGATCCCACTTGGATGAACTTCGGCGACAACTCGCAGATGAACCTCCAAAACGTCTATTACTACGCAGATGGGACCGTCACTGGACCGACGGCCAGCTCTTTCACTGGCGCCGCCGGCTACCATGGCATTGATTATGAAGAAGGCATTTACCTTGGCTATCGTTATTATGAAACCAAATATGCCGACCTGTACAAAACCGATCCTGCTGCCGCTAAGGCTTGGTGGGAGCAGAACGTTGTTTACCCATTTGGCTATGGGCTTTCCTATACTTCTTTCAGCCTCAACGTTACCGGTCTTTATAAAAACGCTAGTCTGACCGATCCACTAGGAAACAATGTTTCTGCTTCGCTTTTCAGTTCGGCTCCTGGGTCTTTGGCTCAAGTCAGCAAACTTTATGTCCCTGTTAAAGTGACTAATACCGGTTCTAAAGCCGGCAAAGAAACAGTGGAAATCTACGTCACCGCTCCTTATACGGTCGGCGGAATCGAAAAATCATTTGTCACGCTTGTCGGATTCGCCAAGAGCGACTATTTGGCTCCGGGCGCTTCTCAAACCGTGGTGACCACCCTCAACGTTCAGGATATGGCCTCCTACGATTACAGCGATGCCAATCATAACGGAAATAAAGGTTATGAGCTTGACAGCGGTGTCTATACGGTTAGAGCTATGTCCACTTCTCACGTCGATTTGGCCGCCCCGACGACGGCTGACGACGATTACGATGAAGTGACTTTTGACATCACTGACACGGCCGCCAATCTCATCCTCGATGACTTCTCGGGGAACGCCGTCACCAATCTTTTCTCAAAAGAAAATGGTGATTTCGATTCTGTTCGCGAGGGCGTTAATCTCGATGGAAGCTCGATGACTCAAATGTCGCGGACGAATATGGATGCAACCTTCCCGTCAGCCCCGTCAAAAGCGGAACGGACGATGACAGATGCTTTCACCAACTCTATCGTCAAAATGGACGAATACGATGCGGACGATACTGCAAACTATGCTTCTGAAGATGCCACTGGCGCCTGGGCGTCCGATGTTGTCGTCCCGAATTCTTGGACGCAAGTCGCTTCGGCGGCCACGAAAAATCAGGTTCTTCTTTCGGCTATGGCCGGAAAATCGCTTGACGACCCATCTTGGGTCAGTTTCATGAACCAGCTTTCCTGGAAAGAGATTACTAATCTCATTTCGAACGGCTCTTATCAAACAGCGGCTGTGCCTTCGATCGACAAGGCAAAAGGGACCGATTTGGATGGACCCAATAACCTTAACAGTTCTTATAACTGGTGCGATGAGCCTGTCATCGCTGCCACTTGGAACGTCGAACTGGCCAAGGAACAAGGCATCGTGGTCGGAAATCTTGGCATTTTGAACAATGTGACCGGCTGGTATGGTCCTGGCATGGATACCCACCGTTCTCCTTTCGGAGGACGTAATGACGAGTATTATTCGCAGGATGGAATTCTAGCAGGCTATATCGCTTCTTCCGTCGTTAAGGCAGCTGAATCGCGCGGCCTGAATGTTTATATCAAGCATTTTGCGCTTAACGAACAGGAAACGAATCGTTGCGGCGAGGATTGCTTTATGTGGCTTTCCGAACAAGCCTTCCGGGAAATTTATCTGAAACCTTTCCAGATGGCGATGCAGGAAGGCGGCGCCTCCGCTTGCATGTCAGCTTTTGTTCGCGTTGGCAAAATCGCTGATCCCGTTAACTATAACCTCTTAACCGCCCTTGTTCGCAAGCAGTTCGGTTGGAAGGGTTACTATGTCACCGATATGTGGTCTGCCGAAAGCAAAGTCGCTCCGATTGACTTCATGATCCGCGCCGGAAATGATCTTCCGTTAGGAAGCCCCAGCACCGCCAGTGTCATGACGCACTATGATTCGACGACCGATCCGAAAAATCCTAAGGAAATCAGCATCACTTGCGATCGCACTTGCTCCGGAACTTGGGACGCCACACTTCGCTCAAATCAGGGTGGCGTGGTGGTGGGGACAGCAAAGACGCAATCCGATGCTCAGTATTTCTTTGCAAGAACCGCCGCTCAACGTGTTCTCTATAACGCGGTTAACAGCGCCAACAATCGAAACGGAACAACGATGTCGAAATATGCCGGAAAAGATCTTGGCAATTGCCAACAAGGCGTTGCGGTTTCCGGTCTCTCGGTAAAAGCCGATTCCTCTATTTTGAATGGAGAAACCGCCAGTTATGTGATCAGCAAGGGAACTTTGCCCTCGGGGTTAACGCTTAACTCTGATGGGACTATCTCAGGCAGTGCGACCTGCAGCGCCGGCACTTACGCCTTTTCAGTGACCTGCACCGCATCGAGTTGGCTGACGTCCTCTGCTGATTATTCGCTTACCGTCCTTTCGAGTTTTGAGTGGAACGGTGATGATGTTTCGAAGGCTCAGGTCGGAAAGAGTTTCACGGGTTATATTGAATCCCAGACCATTGCGACCCCTGCCTATACGAGCGTTACCTATGCTTTGTCTGATGGCTCGCTTCCGGCTGGGCTTACGCTCGGCTCGGACGGTGAGATAAGTGGCACTCCGACGACTTCAGGCGCTTATAAGTACACGGCGACGATTACTGCCACGAAGATCGTTATCATCGATTTCTTCGGTTTCCAGTGGCCACAAAGCGTCACCGAAACTTACACTTATGACGGCATCATCAATGTCGCTATGGCGCCCACGCCGACCTACATCGTCACATTCAATGCCAACGGAGGGACTTCCGAAGCTTCCCAAACCGTGACCAGTGGATCCACCGCCATCGTTCCTTCTGTTATCACGAAGGCTGGATACACATTCACTGGTTGGTATCTTGATAGTTCTTGCACCGCAGTTTACGATTTCAACACGCCGGTAACTGGCAACGTCACGCTCTATGCGGGCTGGATCAAAGACAATTCTTCTGATCTCACCACCTTGGGGAACGATATTTCGACCATTACCACGAATATTGGAACTTTGACTAACGACGTTGGGACTTTGACTTCCGATATCAGCGTTCTCAAAGCCGAGGAGCAAACTGCCAAAACCATTGGCATTGTTGGCATCGTTCTCGGTGGAGTCGGGATTCTAAGTTCCGTGTTTGCGTGTTGCCTTGTCTTCCTTAAAAAGAAGAAAGACTAATCCTAAACAGCCTCTCCTCATCAATAATCGGTGAGAAGAGGCTAAGTAGTTGGCTGTGCATGTGGTTTTTCCTCAAAAGTAAGCCTCTGCACAGCCTTGTCCATTTATTGGAAATGGCTTGACTGGTCTTTGCTGGAAAATTGCGTTAACTCAGGGAGAATTTTCATGAAAAACAAGAAAATAATAAATTACGCCAGGTTCGTTTTGCTGGTCGGGGTTTTGGCGCTTCCCGCTCTTGCTTCGTGCAACAACACGGATAAGAGCGAGAGCCAATCTTCTTCCGTGACGATGCATAGCGTGGTTTTTAATTATAATTTTGAGGGGGCTTCGGCCCCCATGTCCATTCAGGTTAAAGATGGTTTGACGGTTGCAAAGCCAACGGATCCTGTGAGGACTGATTATGTTTTTGATGCTTGGTATACGGAAAGCGCCTGCACCAATGTTTATAGCTTCACAGTGCCGGTGAGGACCGATTTCACTCTTTTCGCAGGATGGCGGCAAACGATCGCGGTCGTGACCTTTGATTTGAATTACGACGGCGGGGCGAGCACGACCGAAAACGTTGCCATCGGGAAAACTTTGGCTCAGCCAAGCAACCCTACGCGAAGCGGCTATCTGTTTTCCGGATGGTACACCGAATCCGCGTGTGCGAATGCCTATAATTTTGCGACTGAAATCAGCGGCAATCTGATCCTTTACGCTGGTTGGGAAAAAGATTCTGGGAATGCCTTCGAAGTTAATTTCTATTACAACTATGACGGCAATGACAAGGCTTATTACACCACTCAAGTGAACAAAGGCTCAAAAATTAAAGCTCCGGCTGATCCGCTTCGAGAAGGATATTTCTTCGCTGGCTGGTATATCGATGCCGTTTGCACGGCCGCTTATAATTTCAACACGCTCGCCAGCGCCAACGTCTCCCTTTATGCGAAATGGCTTCTAAAATGGACTTTTGAGGCAGAATACACCGATTTGGACAACAAGGTCGGATGCGGTTATTCGGCGAACGTCATGGGCGCCGACATGATCGGCAAAGACACTTGCAATTGCGGTGCTAGCAACGGATTCTATGTTTCTTATCTTTATTATGATGGAGCTTTCTTGGAATTCGATGTGACAGCAGCTGAAGCCGTCAGTGACGCCGCCATGGTTTTGCGTCTGTCGGTTGAGTTTTACAACATGTACCGGTGTGGCCAATAACAACGGTAGGATAGCTGCTGACTTTAAACCGGTCGACAGTGCCGTCGTCAATGGCAACAAGATAGTTCATCCCTTTTTCGCGGGCGAGCTTTCGGACCTTATCAGCGGATTTATCCTGCGACAAAGCGATAAATTCAACGCCCATTGGCTTGTATTTGCCGTAGAGTTTAACAAGATGTGGAATATTGGATACACAGGGGCCACACCAGGTCGCCCAAAAATCAAGGACCCGTACTTTGCCTTCCAAACTGTGCAAGTCGGGCGGCATTGGCAGTAACCCATCCTTTAATCTTGATTTCAGGCGCTTTCTCACCTACGAGGTTATTTGCACGGCACGGACTGCACGCAAATGCAGCCAAGAAGGAAATAAACGCTTAAACTGTTTTTCATATTAGTTAGTTATCGACATCGTCGCCGAGTCAATACATAATAATATTGTGATTATAAGATGTTTGTTTGTGCGATTCAAAAGAGTGTTAGTGAAAAGCGTCGCTTTTCTGTGTAAAAACACCTGTTATGAAGTCAATGGGGGTTGGTCTGGTGAAATTTATTAATATTTTTAAAACAAAAAACCGCCTCGCGCAAAAAAACAGCCCAACCCCGTGTAGCCTTCTTACAGGAGTTGGGCTTAACTTTTTATGAACCGGCTGGCCGGTTATTCAACGACTTTTTAAGACCCGTTGAACATACTATTTATAAAACGTCGTCGCTTCAGTTTTTTCAACCGGTCGGTTGCTAAGCTGGTCGCTGGTTAAACTTGCCTTGAATCTCATATCGCCGGCACCCAATCGCCTTGACGATTATCTTCCACTCGGCTTTATCCTTTGACGCAAGTGAGGAAACCGCACCAAAGCTGATTTGGTATCCGTCACCGTTGCCTCTGGTCGGTCCGCTTGAAGAGACGTACTCCATACCTTTTCGAGTATACAGATTATTCGGATAGACGTGTCGGCTGCTGTGCCCTGGTTGGTTACGGTACACAGTATAGGTCACGTTCTGTCCCAACCTCTATCTGGGTCACGGATCGTCCACTGTGGAAGCAGTATGCCTGCAATTCCAGCTACCTTTGTACTGCTTGAGCTCGAAACGGCTTCTGCACATTTGGCATTGGCGGTTGTTGTGGTGGATACCTCGCCAGGTTGGTCCGAACTAAGTTCCATCCGGACGGTTTTCGACGTGTTCGGAGCCAGTGCTCCGATATTCCACGTTACTTTTCCGGGCGACATGTGCGTGAAATTCCCGCCTGCTGGTCGCGCTTTTGAATTGGACGTCTCAGGCACACTTGCCACTATAACGGCATCTTCGGCTATTCCATCGCCGGTGTTCTTGACTGTGATGTCATAGGACAGTGTGCGACCAATGATACTGCTCACTCGGAGAAGTGCTTTCGATCGCCAAAACAGGCTTGTTAACAACTGTGTTTGCACCACCTGAATCTACAATAGGTAGGTCGGCGGCAGAAGCAGTTGCCCATGCCGGAATACGTGCCCGGCTTGGTCGCGTCAACCATTGACGTCGAACTCTCTCGATTCCCCGGGCCGAGTGATTCCACATTGAAAATGATTGAATTTTCACCTGTGCGGTCTGCAGGCCGGCCGGAAGCTTCTCGTTGATAGTTACATCGCACGCGGCGCCTGTTCCTGTGTTCTGGATGACGTACTTGAGAGGTATCCGGTCACAAGCCAGAATCTCGGATGGGGCAGACCTCGGTCAACGCAAGCTTCGGCTCCACTACATTGATTTTGGCACAGGCGGACGTCGTAAGTAGACAGTTGAACAGGTACTAGTGCGCCGGTAGTTGTCGCCATTGCCTGGACGCTGATTGTCCTTGAACCTTTGGGCTCAAGTTTGCCTATATTCCATGCAACATAACCGTCTTTCATTTTTTGCATTTCGGGCGTTGAATTCTGGAACGTAAGGTCGGCTGATACATAATCCGGAAACCACCACGTTGCTTAACTCCTGGTCTGTGAGATTTGTCACATTGATGCGGTATTCAAATGGAGCATTAATGTTTACATGTTCCGGAATCATCTTCTCCAGGCGAATCGCACCGCCCATATTGCTGAAAGGATAGGACTGTGCTGTTTGTTGCTGAGCTGCCGCTGCCACACGGACTCTGGGCCATGGCCTGGCGTCCGGTTCATCCATGTGCCTCGCCTGCTTGTTGCAGTTGCAGCCGGCAAGATACACTGTGCTTGCGAATAAAATTGTTATTAGTATTTTATTCATTTTGCTCTCCTAAATAATATTTTCGATGTGGTTTAGGTTTCTAATCTCTGCTCAGAGCGTAACGGGTACGACAAGTACCTGTCCGTCGTAAACTCTCACATAAGCGTTTCTCAGCGGTCTCCGTAAGTTTGACACCATCTGTTCTTTTCTCCTCTCATTCAGATTACGTTCTTTGCTGAAGATATGCCGGCCTTGTGATGAGAGCTCAGTATGTTGCCTATCTCGCATTGTCGAAGCCATAGTAAAAAGGAATGATGTTGGTATCAATAGGGCCTATGCCTAATTACAATAAGGAGATTGCCTATAATTTTGCATAGCGTGGCGCTTATTTCAGCCCGGAATTTTGGCGACTCTTTATCTCCGGATTGGATGAATAATGGGCACAGCAACCGTTTCTTTCGCTTAATAATTATTTCCCTTCTATGAACCACGAACCCAAAACTCGAATCTCGAAGCCGGAATCTTTGCTGAAAGATTGTTTGACATGGGTTGCGGCGTTGTTAGAATTTGAGATGTTGTCGATTTGAAGAAGGCGACTCATATTTCCGGAAAGGAGCATTTATGAAAGCCACGAGGTATATCATTTTGGCGGCGGTGCTCTCGCTGGTCCTGTCGGCCGGGTGCGATGCATTGCAGAATTTGCAGAAACCGAAGGCAAGCCTTAAAGGCGTGAAGCTTGCGGACATTTCTCTGGAGTCGGCGAGCTTGCTGTTCGACGTGGAGATTGCAAATCCTTATTCGGTTGATTTGCCGATGGTAAATGTTGATTATGGCGTCGTCAGTAATGCCGGCAAGCTGTTTGCAGGCAAAGCGGACATCGCGGGGACCGTGCCTGCCAATAGCACAAAGATGATTTCGCTGCCGGTAAAGATAGATTACTTTGATGTTGTAAACGCGTTCAAAGGTGTCAGTCCCGGGTCGAAGATCCCCTATCAGGCTGATGTGGGCCTGTCGGTCAATACTCCTGTTTTAGGTGTGATACGGCTGCCGTTGAATAAAACCGGCGAACTCGATGTGCCCGCCATTCCAAAAGCAAACGATATTGAACAGATGCTGTTGGACAAAATGAAAAAGTAATAGACCGGATTTATTTCGCAACTTTGATATCGACTAAGGGGAATAAATGGCAACAGCCCCAGCTTTACCTTTACTACGGCGCGCCGATTGTTCGGTCGCCGTCGCCAACGCTAATCTCGACGATATTATGGATTACGTGATGACCTGTCCCGAAGGCGAGGGCTAACCTTTTAGCTTCGCATCAATGCGCCTTGTACGAGTTGCAATCGCGAGGTCCGCTTCGTATCTATTTCCTTTTTTGGGTATTTTGCTTCCGCGAATTATGATGCAAGTCAGATCCCTCAATAGATGTCTCATAGGGTATCGTGTTGCTAATTTGCCTGTAAGCACCAGCGTAAGCACTTCACCTTCGTTGACGTCGCCGATGGCCCGAGCAATTTTTTGAGTATCGAATTTCAAGGTAAGGTCGAGGAACACCATCCGGCCCGCCTGTATTGCATTTGCAATCGTTGGCATCCGATACCGGCGCAGCTACATCCTCATAGGCAAAGCGGATAGGTTCAACGCCGGCCAGGCGGATCGATTTCGGGTTGATTGTTCTGACATCGAAATCGTTCGTGCCGAGGATAGCAACGGGCACAACGCCCTGGCTTTTCACATTAATCGGGTTCGGACAGCTCGTGGGATGAATATCAAGAACAACCTGCACGGCGGGTCTGGGAAGGATTGTAAGAGTAGTGTCATTAACATCGCTTTGACCTTCGCTATCGGTTACTTTCAGATGGATATTATAAGTGTTGCCGGCGACAGGCCGAGTGATTGCAGGTAAGCGAAATTCACGTCAAAGACCGGCTGGTTTCCCGCATCGGTCTCGAAGCTGTTGTTATCGTCCAGGTCCCACTGATAAGAGATTATATCATTGTCATCATCGGTTGAGCCGCTTGCGTTCAGCGTAAGTGTATCGCCGGCATAGATAGTATATGGCCCATTTGCGATGGCAATCGGTGGCGCAGCCGGTTTGGCTGTGTATTGTGTAATGAATGTCTTCGTTGAGCCGGTAAAAGAACCAAGATTAACCAGGTCTTTATTAAATATGCCCGGGACCTGTGAGCTGCTCCCAGCTATAAGACGGCTGGTGCTATCGATAAAAAGATCGCATGCATACCAGTAGTAAACATTGCCCAAAAGGGCACCTGTAGCGGCGTTGAACTTTAGTATTCTGTCAAAGAAATCCGAGTAGCCGAGCATACTCACATATATAACATTATTAACAGAATCATACTCCACACCTCGAGCATCAACTAATCTGGTGCCTGTTGCAATAGTCCTGGTAATTCCGCCGGGGTTGACTTCATACAAATCATAACTCGTTACGGCCAGCATGTTGCCGTCCGGCATAACTTTGATGTCGAAGACGCCTCCCAGTCCGGAGAACGGGGCTCCTGAGGAAGCAATACCGGTATCAAATTTTGCTATTCCGGAGCCGCCGCTTACAAAAAAATGCCCGTTCTTGTCGAAGTCAATTCTTCCGTAAGTGGCGTTGCCTGATATTGCAAAGCCCGGATACTGATATTTCATTTCAATTGAACCTGAGGAGTTTACAGCTATAACGTTCAGGTTCCAGGACGCGTCGACAACTACATACAATAAATTGTCCGGGCCGAAGCATAATCCTCTCAAACTTCCGCCGGCTGATGAGGAAGGTATGTTAATTGAACTCAGGAAATTTCCTGACGAGTCATACTCAGATATTGTATTCTCGAAAAATTGAGTTGCGTAGAAATGCCCCGGCGTAAAACTGAATCCATATACATAAGGATTGCAGCAAAACGTCGTTATCAGAATCGCGATCAGGACGAGGGGAGAAAGTGTCCTGCGGGTTTTATCGTGCAGCATTATTATCGCCGAAGCAGAGATTGTTTGGCCTCTCATTACTATGCCTCCTTTTATTATGCAAGTAAATTGTCGTGTTAAATGGTTAATGAACGACAAATAGCCTCTCACCTTTTCTTCGCGGGTTGAAATCGAATATAGGATAACTTTTTAAACTGGGTATGTCAAGAAAAAAGGCCGTATATCTACTGGGATTACAGGTATTTCAGGACTTAAAAGAATTTCAAATAAAACGCAAAAAATTCTGTTTTTTTTGCATTTTTCAACTGCTTTTTTTAATTATTTCTCAATTATCTGCGTCAAGATGGCAATTTTTTCATCGAAAAACAGTGTCTAATTCTCTGTTTGGTTGTCTAATGAAGCATCTTCTTTAAAGATTGAGGTGTATATTCGAGAGTTGCCTGGAAGTAGTGATATTGGTAGAATTATGCCGAAGTATAGCTTAAGATTTGGAATAATAATGAGATGAGTAAAGGGGGCAAAAAGTGAGCTGGTTTAGATTAGTAATTATCCAGGGTGTTCTGCTTTCGGCGA
>CAVRMZ010000011.1:0-4292 GCA_963722445.1 uncultured Bacilli bacterium
CATCGGAGGCTTTTTCGACATAATGAGCCACGGCCGCGCAGTCCGGCGAAAAAGCGTCCAGTTTGCTTTCGACCTCCGGCGCCGTCTTGTCTTTTCGCAAAGCGGAAAAATAAAGATAGAGTTGTCGGCTTTGCTTCTTGGTCCGAATTTTATGAGCAAAAAGAAGATAAAAAGCCGGTCCGATGAGCGGAAGTTCGGCCACGACAAAAATCCAAACGATTTTGTAACTGTCTTCCGCCGAAGAACTGATGACGAAAATTCCTAAGGCCAAAGAGAACAGCCACAGCAGGATAATGAAAACGAAAGCATAGGCGCTATTGAGGATGCCATTGGCGAAGTAATAGCAAAAGGCCATCAAAACGCCAAGCTCGATGAGGATGGCCAGCAAGAGAATCAGCTTTTGCCAAAAACCGTTCCGAAACATTTTCATCGTGAGTATTTTAGCCGAAAAAGGGCTTAGGTTATAGACTCAGCAGCGTTATTTCGTCTCTTCAAGGTCGTCAAGGCCGGGAATCGAAGGCCAAATGGGGTCCATGAAGTTCATCTTTTGCTCCGGCTCGAAGCCATCATGGTCGATATTCCGAACATAAGCGGAAAGCTCGCCATGGACGGCCTCGCCCAAACGGGCTTTCGCCATGAGCGGAAGGACGCTGATGTAATCGCGCTGGGCGGCATTCCACAAATCGAGGAAACTTTCATTCCGTTTGCCCCCGCTCACCGGATCGGGCCATTCTCCGTGGTTTTCGTTGAGATAATCCAGATTGCGGAGATCAGAAGGGATGATGCTAGGATAATTCATGGCGTAAGGCGAACTCACCTTGCCAATGAAGGCTCCGATAAGCCACCGCTTCAAGGCGTGGGGAGAATTCACGAAATGAAGAATCGTCTTGTAGTCCTTCTGCGAGAGCATAAAGGACTTCGCCTCAACGGAAGGGGCTTGCAGGATTTCAACATTCGCTTCGTTCCATAAAGCCGATATTTTCTCAAGCTGGTCTTTCGGTATTCGGAGATATCTTTCGGCATGATAGGTGAAGGTGCCTTTCCGCTTGCCAAGGATTAGATCGAGATAAGTCTCCAAAAGAATATGGGAAGCGCTATAGACCTTCGCAAACTTCGGGTCAGAGGAGAAACCTGCTTTCGAAAAGACATAGGGATGGCAATTTCGATCCAGGGCGTAATGAATGAAAAGCCCTTCGATATAGGAATAAAGAAGCGCTTGGTCTTGCGAAACGGCGGCATGTTTTAAAAGACTCTCATAGAGATCCGTGATATCCATGTGATGGATCTTGACGCCAAAAGCGTTGATGTCCGTTGCCCCAAGGCGCTTCCGCCAAGGAAGCTGGCCATAGAAGAAGAAAGGATCTGGGCCTTGGGCACCTAGGAAAAGAGCCTCTTTGTAAGGTCGAGAGGGCCCGACCATGACTTCTTTGGCGAAGGTATAATGCGTAATGATCGCTGGCATATCAATCCGCGTCCAGAGCTTCAAGCCCCTTTTTGTTTTCAGTCTTGTCCTTCATTGGGGCTTTGACGAACAGGAAAACGATCAAAGCCATGGCCATAAGCGCCGTCGAATAAATCGGAAGGGCCTGCCACTGTCCCGTCGCCTTGAAAATGAGACCGATCAAAATCGGGGTTATGGACTGGGCCAACATCGAAGCGCCGTAATAATAGCTTGTGAATTTCCCGATTTTGCCAGAATTGCAGAAGTCCACCACCATCGGGAAAGAACAGTTATGGATGAAGGAAGCCCCGGCTCCGGCGCAGGCAAAGACGATAAAGAGGAACCAAGGAATGTTTTTGCTGAAAGTATAAGCAGTATTCGCGGCGATGCCCGAAGGCGTGAAACAAAAGGCAAGATAAGAAGCGGTCACCACGCATAAGCCAATGAGAATCGTCCGTTTTCTTCCGATTCGATCCGCCACGCGGCCGGCGAAGACGAAGGCCACGGCCCCGCAAAGGCCATTGACGGCATCGAGATACCCTTTCGAAGCGGTTGAGGCATCGAGATAGAACATCGTGTAGTTGGACATAAAGGTTTCGATCGCGTTGAAGCTCATGAACCACAAAGCCTCCGCGATGAGAATGAGAATAAGGTTCTTCCGGTTTTCCTTGGACAAAGGCCCTTCGTCTTTGACTTCATCGACGGTTTCGGCGAGTTTGTCGCCCCGCTTCATTTCTTCAGCGACGTCGGCTTCGATTTTATTCTCTTTGACTTTCCATAAAAGAATGCCTAATGAAATGAGCATGACGACAGAGGCCACAATAAAGGGGATCTCAATCCACCAAATGTTCTTATAGCCGGTTTTGCCATTCGTGACAAAATTCGAGAAAGGCATGACCATCGCGAAAATAACGGCAACCGCTCCGCCAAGGAAACCGATGAGGTTGATGATCCCATTCGCCCTTGAACGCAAGGGCTTCGGAGTGAGATCCGGCATGAGGGCCACGGCCGGAGAGCGATACATCATCATGAAAAAGAGCACGACCACCATCATTGAAATCACCCCCGGAAGGGCAACGTCGAGATTCTGATTGATGTAACCTTCAGCGAAGAAAAGCGGAATGAAAGGAAGCGCGATGGCGGAGACAACCGTTCCAACGATGATGTAGGGCATGCGTTTCCCGAGTTTGGTATGGGTTTTGTCCGACAGATTTCCGAAAAGAGGCATCAAAAAGAGAGCGGCGATGTTGTCGAGCGCCATAATGATGCCAACGAGATATTGGACGTTGATGAACTTGTCGGCGTTAGCGGCATCCTTCAACTGCTCGCTGGTGAGGCCGAACATTTTCTCGGCAAACATAAACGTCAGGAAATTGCCGCAATAGGAATTGTAAATGCCCCACAACAGGAGAATCCCGAAAAAGGCAATGCCAATATAGGCCGTGCGCTTCTTGTTAAGTTTCAATGGTTTCTCGGCGGCAGCGGCGATCGACGGCTGAACGCTCGACTTTTCATTACCTTTATTTTCCATAATGCTCCTATTTTAGGGCTTTTGAAGAAAAATGAAAGCGCTTCCTAACAAATCGTTACTCTTGAGCTTTTTCTCCGAAACGTCAATTCCAATATTCGACTTTGACTTCATCGAAAAACCCTTGTACTTCCTTAGACGGATCTTGGTAATCGGAGATCATTTTGGCGATGACATCGTCGGGAACCCATTTGTCTTTAGGCCGCAGCTTGTTGCGGACGTAGCAAATTCCATAGTCATGCATCTTGATCATAAATAAAATTGAATGGTCATAACCCTTAATCCGATCCATGTAGTATTTGCGACGATAATCATCCAAGAAAATCGAATCCTCGATGACGGTGCAATCCCCCGCCTCTTGAGCGAAGATTTCGTTGGTCTCTTTAATCATCTCGTCGAAAATCATTTCCATGTGGCCTGGAAAGGCCAAATACGAGCCGGTGATCTTCTTCCGCGTTTCGTCGGTGTCAATGACAAACGTCTGCGGATGGTTCTTCTGATATTCTTTGGCCCAGGTGCTTTTGCCGCTTCCGGGAATGCCCGCTAAAACAATGAGGTTCTTCATCGTTAAACAAGTTTTTTACGGAGCCAGCTGGAAAAAAGATCGATCATAATGATGAGAATCACAACCCCGATAATACAAGCACCCAAACGATTCCAATGCTGGCCTAAACTCATGACGGAAATAGAATAACCAATACCACAATCGGCGCCAACAACAACACCCAAAATAGTTGCAGTCCGGATGTTAATGTCAAAGCGATATAGGGCAACAGAAAATAAACTTGGAGTGAATTGAGGCATGACCCCAAGATGAATCCGTTGCCAAGTGGTGGCACCACCCGCGCTTAAAGCCTCTAAAGGTTCCATATTGATCTCATCAATTTCCTCGGCGTACAATTTTCCAATCATGCCAACAGAATGAATACCTAAAGCAATAATTCCGGTGATAGGGTTGATGCCGCTAAAAGCCACCATGAGAATGGCAAGCAGCAACTCTGGAAACGTTCGAATGCAAATCAAAAAAATCTCACTAAACCAAGCGTATTTGCCAAAGAGTTTATGCGAAGCTAACAGCCCAAAGGGCAAAGCCAAAATTGAAGCAGCCAAAGTTCCTAAGAATGCAATTCCGAAGGTTTGGAAAATTTGATAAATGACGCCTTCGTCCCAGTGATAGAAACCGGTTCCCCAAAAGAAATCCCAATCCGGATTGACAAGTTGGTTTACATCGAAAGCAATATCTTTCCAAACTGGGAAGACTTGGAATTTCGCCGGAAGATTGAGGCTTAAACCCATGTAAAGGATGGCGGCAATAAGAACAAT
>CAVRMZ010000012.1:0-14431 GCA_963722445.1 uncultured Bacilli bacterium
TGGGCGGAAACGTATTCCTTGCCAAGAATTCGGGCGAAGTCCTGATAGCTTTTCAGCGAGCAATCGATTTTGTCGATCTCCCCGCCCTTGAGATAGGTGAGATTTTCTTCGCCAAGCGTCGGCCCGACCTTGCTGCGAAGATAAGCCAAAAATGAGCGCTTGCTGACGGATTTTGTCTTAAAAAACTCTTCAATGATTTCCTGTTTACTGACTTCCCCTGGCGTTTTGGCATAAGGAAGGGGCTTTCCGTTTATCGCGATGTTGTTCAAAAAGGAAACGACTTCATACTCGGAATACAAAAGCGAGAATTTCGGAAGGCATTCGGCGCCAGGGATATAGGTGCATTTGTTGAGCATCCGTTTGATAAAGAGTTCAGCTGAGGCGTCCAAATCGATTTTTGTTTTATAATTCCAAGGATAGATTTTGTCTTCCGACCTCACGACCCACGAATGGGAAGATCGGGCGTTGCCTTCTTTAACGCTCATTAGCGGCCCAACATAATAAGGGAGCCGATAAGTCAGCAAGGAAATGATTTTTTCTTCCCCGGTCAGGCCATCGGAATCCGTGGCCTTAAGAAAAGGATAATAAGGGCTTTGTTTTTCGAGAATGGTCGTCATTTCTTTGAGGTTAAGTTGATAAGGGAAAACGCCGTTTTCGCTCGAATTCTGGCGGGGAAGGTAATTTCCTTCATCCATTTTTGCATAAACGTCAACAATGAAAGGGTCTGTATGGTCATCAGATTTGGAAATCCCAAAAATGTTTTTCTTGAGATAGGAGTAAAAATCATCTTGCTTGCAATGGCTAAAGCGGCTGCGCTGGCCTTTCACAGAATTGACTCCGACGTAATGAGCATAGTTGTTGAGGCCGTCAAGATGCTTTCGGAAACACTCAGCGTATTTCTCCGGACAATGATTTTTCACGTATTTTTTTAGATTTTTCAAATCCTCTTTGTGCTGGTCATAGCGTCTAACCATCGCTTCGGAAAGGGAGGGGGAATCGCCAAGAATTTTGTTTAATACGATAAAATCCGAAATGACCTTGGCCTTCGTGACGATAGTCAGCTCAGGCCTGTTTTGAAAATGGCTTTCGAGTTTTGAGAGCGTATCCTCAAACGAATCGTCGCGGACGCTGAAGGATTTGACATCGAGCGAATCCGCTTCTTCATCTTCCAAATCGAATACCTTTGCCACTTGGCATTTGCCACCGGATATTAATGGGATAACAACTTCATTAACGTATTTTTCGTCACTTTGAAAGAACGCCTGAAGTTCTCTTTTCAGCATCGTCGAACCATGGGTTCCGCTCGTCGCGGATCGGAACGAAGCCACCTTTTCGGCAGAAAAGGAAATGGGTTTAAGCCCCATCGCAATCAACGAATCGTTTATCAAGACAAAGGAATCGGCAATTTCTTGGCCTCCCCTGACATCGATATCTTCGCCCCCGATCAAAAAATTTCCCCGGTATTTAATCATATGATGCAGGGCCAAGTAAAGAAGGCGAAGATCGGCTTTCGAATCGCTTTTAAGAAGAGCCAAGCGAAGATGGTAGATCGTCGGATATTTGCTATAGAATTCTTTATCCGTCAATCCAGCGACATTAGCGAAAAGGGTCCCATCTTCTCCCCTTATCGTTTCGTTTTTATCGTCTTTTTGAAAAAAGCTGCTATTCATTCGAACGAAGAAATTGGGATCAACGTCATGAACGCTATTGGCGAAGATTGACTGCAAAAGATCAATCCTTTCTTTTCGTCGATTCGTTCTTCTTCTGGCTTCGCGATTCATTCGCCTTTCGCTGCAATCGTTGGCTTCGCCGAAAAGTCTCACTCCCCAAAGGGATTTGCCTCCTTTTCTAACGATGTGGTTGCTCTCATCGGTTACGCACCATCCAGCGGAATCCGTTCCAAGATCCAAGCCCAGAAGATATTTTTTTGCCATTTGACATTCCTCCAAGAATGTTATTAAATAATTCTGCAGTTTAACCTAGAACTGCACTACGAGTTCAAATAACGATTGTTCGAACCCTCAGACTCAATGGAGTCACAAGGAGCGCTGCAAAGCGCTTTTTTGTTTTTATAAATGGCGTCCCCCTAGCGCCTGCAGCATAGCCTTGTAAAGATTTGACCACTAAACGGAACACTTTTCAAGGAATGAAATTTTAAAAACCATAATTTGAAAAACTGCTCTCACAAAAGGAAACAGGAAAAGCATCTTTATAACTTTCCAAGAATATAGAGTAATGAGGCTTTGAATCTCAGTTCGATTTATCCGTTTGGATAAGTGTCTATGCATCCATTGATTTCTAATATTAAAAAGTTCCCAGTTTTCAAAAAATCTTTTTCGTAAGTTCCGTTTCGCCTCAGAGAAACATACCCAAAATCCTCGAAAAGCAACGCGACCTCGTAGTCGGCAAAAGAGGAAACGATTCGGGGGCAGATGAATAAACGTTTCGTGTTTTCATAAACTTTGATTTCAAGCATAAAAAATGAACTGAAATTTTCGATAGTGACAGGAACGCGGGAAAAAGTATCAAATGGATTTCCGCTCAGCCCCGAATTGAGCCAAATCACGCTGGCGGTCGATTTGGTGAAAACATAGGCTGTCTTGGCATAATCAAACTCGAGATCGTAGGCATAAGCCGCGCTGTCGATCGTAAAAGAAGTTTTAGCCGAAGAAGCGCCATCGAAATACGCCTTGAGCTCTTTTCGAAGATTTCCTCTGGGGGCAAAGGCATGCGTCAAATTAGCCTCAAACGAAATCGCTCCTTGATAGGTGACGAACGGCGCGAGGACTGAAACTAATTCAAACGTGAGGATGAGCTGGTCTCGGAAAGAGAAAAGGCCTGTCTTTATCTTTTTCTTTTCGCTCGTCACGTTCACATCCATAAAAAGCCCTATTTCCTCGTTTTCTAACATCCGAGTATGGATATTCCTCGGCCCGTAAGAGCGCGAAGAGCCAGCAGAGCCTTCCCGAAAAGGAAGAAACAAAGTTGAAAGCACCAGCATGAAGGGGATGAGCCAGCCCAGATGAAAAAATTTTGGCGCGGTCCTCTTGTCGGCTTTTTCTTTTTTCATCCGCAGCTTTTGTTTAACTGGATTGCTCGATCGCTTCATGCGCTGGCACCCCATATAACCGGGCGGCGCGAAGGATTCCAGCCACTATCCCAGCCGCTGGGCTGTGACAAGGCTTGGCAGCGGATCGCAAGGCTAGGACAGCTATTGAAGACGTAGTGTCCCATCGAAACGACGGAAAGAGAAATGAAAATCGATTCGAGTTTCACGCAGTTGTTAAAGCCATAGTCCGGCAGGGAAACTAAGGAAGAACAAAGCGAAACCGAGGTCAATCTCCCGCAGTTCGAGAGGGCGCATTCCCCAAACGACACAATGTTTGAGATATCGATCGATGACGCGGCGCTGCCATACAAAGCCCTCTTGCCCAAGACCGTGATCGACGAAGGCAAAGTGAGCGAGGACACTCGGCTCCCAAACCCATTCATGAAATTGTCGCCGATCGAGGAAACCGGAATGCCGCGAATGGCGCTATCAAAAGAAATCGCCGAGGCGGTGCCATCGAAAGAAGCGGCGGAATAAGAAGCGCTGTTACTTGAAAGAACGTAGGCGACGCCGCCGCTCTTGAAACGAGGAAGCGGCGAGGCGAGGCAAGAATAGAAAAGCGTTATTTTGCGAATATCCACCGCTGCCGAGAACTGGTTTTCGAGACGGAAAAAAGCAGGGCCCCCAGCCCCGAAATCCGTGCTTGGGGTCGAGGCGGATAAGGCAATCCCGCTCGCATATCCGACTTCGTCATCCCATCCATAGGACAAGGAAAGCGTCTCCGTTTCCCCATCCTTAAAGGCTATTGAGAGACGGCGCAACCCCGAAAGGGGCGTTTGGTTAGAAACCGAGCCCTTCGCACCAATCCTTCCGAACCCGCCCGCCAATGTGGAAAATCCTTCAACCGCGAAGAGAATCTCATTGTTCCTGAAGGTAAGCGCCACCGCTTTGGAATCCCGGACAGCCGTCTTTTCATCCAAAACAAGGGTGAAGTCGCTGCCTTCCTTCCTTAGCGCTTCCACTCGGTCCTCAAAAGCGGGCGCCATCGCCACCCCCGTTAACGTCGACGCCATAAAGGCAGCCACAAGAAAAAGACGGCTGATCCAAGAGTCGAAAAATCGCTTCGCCATAAGAACCCCCTTATAAGGTCTTTGAAGGGAGTATATCGGAAAATGCAAATTGAAATCAAGACCCAAACATAAAGAATAAAATGGCTAGATGGCCCAAATCGCGATGTTTTTTATCTTCCTTTAGGCGTTCTGCGCCAAACAAAATGATTTAGCGAGACGCAGGCTTGCCTAAGAGTTGAATTCCGTTAAGAAACTATTTCAAATCGCTGCGAATGAACTTCCAACCGCCGAAGAAGAGGGCGGCTCCGCCAAGGATAACGGCTTCGAGTGAAGCCCAAAGCGCGACATAGCCAAAACGCGCGGTGACGGCGACATCCAAAGCGGATGGATACCCTTCGAGATAAGTGATCTGATACGCCGTCATGGATTCCTGGAACGTCTGAAAAAACGAGGCGCTGAGATTGCCGTTGCTGGCAAGGGAGGAAAAGACGGTGGAAAAAAGGACAAACACCAAGGCGAGAAGCAGCACGAAGCCAAGATAGATGCCAAAGCTTCCAAAAGCATTGGGCATCAAGAAGCAAAGCCCCGCCGCAATCGCGACGAACATGAGGCTGAGGATGAAGAAGATGCCTAGCGAAGAGAAGAAGCGCCCCACCGCAGCGGCATCCGATAAGCCCGTAGAAAGGCCGAAGAGAGACCCGAACGACCAGATGAAGGCCTCATCGATCACGACATTCAAATAGCAAATGACGAAAGCGACGATTACCGCCGAAAGATAGATATCGATTCTCTTCTTGCCCGAAAGGATCATGTTGCGGATGGTGCCGTCATGAAACTCGCGCGTGAGGAAAAAGAAGCAAAAAGCCG
This sequence comes from uncultured Bacilli bacterium, assembly GCA_963722445.1. Taxonomy (GTDB): domain Bacteria; phylum Bacillota_I; class Bacilli_A; order RFN20; family CAG-826; genus UBA4951. The sequence continues at coordinate 4,987 of CAVRMZ010000012.1, forward strand.
GGCCGAGCAGCGAGGGAAGGCCCATGAAACTCAAAGCCCCTAAACTTTGGGAAGAGATGGTGAAAAGGTCATTAGCGTGATTCGTGGAATCTTTGAGCAAATTCTGAGCCACACCATAGGCAATGGTATCCAAAAGGACCACCGCGACGCCAATTCCGAGGCAAATCCAGAAAACCTTGTCCTTGAAAAGGCGGAAAAAATACATCTTCAAGATGTCAGCCATTAGTTGTTCCCTCCGACGAGTTTGACGAAATAGTCTTCAAGGTCGTTGCTTTCTTCGCGCATCGTGAGGATCTTGATGCCCTCTTTCACAAGAAGGTTCAGCACATCCGCCCCTTCTTTGACGTCGTGGACCTCCACGAACTCGCCCACGGACTCCGCTTCGAAGGAAGCGGCTTTGAGAACGCGGATGGCCTTAGCGTCATCGGATGTCTTGAGCAAGAGAACCTTGCCAGTCCGCTTCTCGAGGTCGGCGGCGCTCACCTGCTCGATGAGGCGCCCTTTGTCAATGAAGATATAGGAGGTCGCAAACTTCGAAAGCTCGGCCAAAATATGGCTCGAGACGATCATCGTGATGCCTTTGTCGCGGTTGAGCCGAAGCAGCAATTCCCGGATCTGCTTGATGCCTTCCGGATCGAGGCCGTTCGTCGGCTCGTCCAAAATGAGGAGTTTCGGCTCTCCCACCAAGGCCATGGCGATGCCCAAACGCTGGCGCATCCCCAAGGAATAGTTCTTGACCAAACGTTTGTCGGTATAAGCGCCGGGCAAGCCGACGTATTCCAGCTTTTCTTTGACGTAGCCGCTCTGAAGCGGATCTTTCAAACCCATGAGGATGCAGCGGGTCATAAGGTTGTCCCTGGCGTTCATATTAAGATAAAGGGCCGGGGTTTCGACCATCGCGGCGATGCTCTTCCTCAAAGCCACGAGCTTCGCGGGATCGCTTTCCCCGAGAATCGAGAAAGTCCCGGAGGTTGGGATCGCGATGCCCGTCAGCAAGCGGATCAGGGTCGTCTTCCCGGCTCCGTTCTTGCCAATGAGGCCGACGATTTCTCCCTTCGCGATTTTGAAGGTGACGGAAGAAAGGGCAACGCAGTGCGGATACGTCTTGGATAAGTTATTCGCTTCGATAATTGGGGTTTCCATGCCTATAGATTCTACGATTATGAAGCCGAAAGGGTTAGTGAATGCCACTCCTTCTCGTTTTTTGGCCTCTTTTCGATAATCGTAAGCCCTTCCAAGCATGGTTTTCTATAAGAAAAGCTTTTTTTCAAGGGCCAATAAAATAAAGAAAGAGACCCTGATGGCTTCGCGTTTGCTTGATCGTGAAATTCTTTTTCTAGAACCTTGATAGTGCGAGGGCAAAATAATGGATGACGTTTTTTTGGATATAATTAATATTAAAGAATGAAAGCAATCACGAGGACGAAAATCATCCGGGACCTTTATTGGGACAGAAGCCCAAAGGGCCTCAAATCGGATTTCGGAAAGGCTCTTCTCATCGGCGGGTCCTTGGCCTATCCCGGCTCCATTGCCATTTCTTCCCTCTTCGCCGCGCTTTCGGGCGATGGCTACAACGCTTTGGCGGTCCCTCGATCCGTGTATCCTATCATCGCTTCCCGCGCCCCCTTGTCCGCGATCTATGAAAACCTCCTCGATGAGGACGATTCGTTTTTGGTGAAGGAGAATATCCCGCTGCTGGAAAGATGCCTTCGCTCTTATTCCTCGATTCTCTTTGGCAATGGGGTCAAAGACAGCCAAGAGAACTATGCGTTCCTTTCTTATCTCATCGCTCGCGATGAGGGAATTCTCGTTATTGATGCGACGGGACTGGCGCTTTTGGCGAAATACGGCGTCGAAATCCTCAAAAAGAAGCAAAAGAAATCCGTGATTCTATTGACGCCCCACTTGAGAGAGGCTTCCAAACTCTTGGGCCAAGATCTTAAAACCAAAGATCCTGAAGCCTATCAGACCTCAGGAACCGCTTTCGCTCAAAAATACGGGGTTTATCTTCTTCTTAAAAGCTATCGCTCTTTGCTCATTGACCCGTCTGGGAAAGCCTTCGCTTCGGAATACGGCCCCACCCCTTCGCTAGGCAAAGCCGGCTCGGGCGATGGCTTGGTGGGATATCTCACGGGCTTATTGACCTATGGCACGACGAAAGAAAGCGTCAGCGATCTCATTCTTTTCGCCGATACTTTGGTCCACGAAGGGGCTAGGCAAGCGGAAATTGAGCAATCCCCCGGATGGGCCTCGATTCTGTCGGTTCCAGAAAAAATCGCTTCTCTCATCAAAAAAGCGCGACCAATGAAAAAAGAAGGAAAGTAGGAATGTGCGATACTTTGTATAAATGTTTCGCCTCCGGCGATAGCCTCTTCCTCAAAAACAGCGACCGTTCTCCCAACGAGCCCAATCTTCTTTTGGCGATTCCCTCGCGCAAAAGCCATGGCCGAATCGATTGCACGTATATTTCCATCGAAGACAAAGACAGCTACGCGACGGTTCTTTACAAGCCTTCTTGGATCTGGGGAGCGGAAATGGGGCTTAATGAGAAAGGCGTTTCCATCGGCAACGAGGCGGTCTGGACCAAAGCCAAAGGCAAGAGAGTCGAACGGCTCTTGGGGATGGACCTCGTCCGCTTGGGGCTAGAAAGAGGAAGCAATGCCAAAGAAGCGGTTGACGTCATCATCGCGCTATTAGAACAATATGGCCAAGGCGGAAACGCCGGTTTCGACAAAGCCTTTTATTACGATAACTCCTTTTTGATCGCCGATGCCTCAGGCGCCTATATCTTAGAGACCGCGGGCAAAAGCTGGGCCTATAAGGCTCTCAAAGAGCAAGGCAACATCTCCAACCGTTTGACGCTAAAAAAAGATTACGACGAAAGCAACGAGAAGGGCGATTTCAAAGACCGGCATTACGAACCTCTTTTTTCGTATTTCTCCGGTTCCGAAACGCGGCTTAAAACGGGCCAGGAATTTCTTTCTTCGCTGAAGGAGCTTTCTCTCGACGAGGCTTTTGAAGGCCTCCGCTCTCACCAAAAGGGCAAAAGCTCCCAAAGCCTTTACGGCCATGGCAGCGTCAAAAGCATTTGCATGCATTCCTGGTTCATCGGCGACCAAACGACCGGCAGTTTTGCCGTCTTCTATGCAAAGGGAGTGCCTTATCTCTGGGCCACCGGATCGAGCGACCCTGGTTTGTCTCTTTACAAGCCCGTGCCTTTTGGGAAGAAAGTCGGGCCTTTGTTCTTTGACGAAAAAGAGGCTTTTGCGTATTGGCTCGCCCGCGAGTGGGTCAATCGGACGGTCTATGCCGGCCTGATCGACGAAAAGGATTTCAAGGCCAAAGAAGACGCCGTTCAAGATCGCTTCCTCGAGGCCTTCTATTCCTGGCTCGAGGCCGACAAAAGCGAGGAGGGTTTTGCTTCCCTTTGCGAGCGCTGCGAAGCCGAGGATGAGCGATTCTATGATTCCTTTGCGGACAAAGTTGCGATTCTCAAGAAAAACGATGCCCTTTTGCCAAGATATTGGCAAATTAAGACCGCTAAACTCGGAACGAATGTTTTCGAACGAAAGCTCAAGGACCGCAAATGAAAATCCTGATCGCGCCCAATTCCTTCAAAGGCACCATGACCTCGCAAGAGGCCGGCGCCATCATGGCCAAAGCGGCCCGTGAGGTTTTCCCTTCCGCCACGATTCTGCCCTTCGCGATCGCCGATGGCGGAGAAGGCACCATCGCGGCGTTTTTGGCCAATGCCAAAGGCGAGAGAAAATATTTTGAGGTGACAGGGCCTAACCAAACGAAAGTCAAGGCGGCAATCGGCGTTTTGAGTTCTCAAAAAGCCATCGTCGAAATCGCGCAGGCGGCAGGCCTTGCCTTGGCTGACCCCAAGAATCCTCTTCTCACCACCACCTATGGGGTGGGGGAGCTTATCGATAACGCCCTTGCCTTAGGCAATCGAGAAATCATCATCGCCTTAGGCGGAAGCGCCACAAATGACGTCGGAACCGGCATGGCGGCGGCCTTGGGCACGAAGTTCTTCGATTGGCACGATAAGGCATTCATCCCGGTCGGAGGAACGCTCATCAATATCGCCAGAATCGATGATTCCCTTGTCAAAGCAAAGCTTGCGGGCATCAGCGTCACCGTTATGTGCGACGTGGCAAACCCTCTTTATGGCAAAAACGGTGCGGCTTATGTCTATGGCAAGCAGAAAGGCGCCGACGAAGAGGCGATCAAAAAACTGGATGAAGGATTGAGGCATATCGCCTCCGTCATCAAAAAAGATCTCAAGAAAGATGTTTCTTCGGTTCCAGGCGCGGGAGCCGCCGGAGGCTTAGGAGCGGGATCCTTAGCGTTCTTGGACGGAAAGCTCGTTTCCGGCATTAACGTGATTTTGAATTTGAGCGACTTCGATGATAAAGTAAAAAACGCTGATTTCATCGTCACAGGCGAAGGCTCTTTTGACACTCAAAGTTTGATGGGAAAAGGCATCGATGGGCTTTTAAAAAGAAAACCAAGGCCAACGAAATTGATCGTGATTGCCGGCCGGGTCTTAATGAAAAAAGAAAACTACGAAAAAGCGGGGATCTATCGGGCCTACGCGACCGCGCCTCAAGGAGTGACGGCTTTCGCCGAAATCAAGAAAACCGCTCCGGAATGTTTATTTAAAGCCACGAAAGAAGCCTTTTCGGGATTACGATTTGATTCGCTTCGAAATTTATAGGAAATCCCTTTGGAATCGGACTTTCCTCCAACAAATGGGAGGGATTATTCACCTTCCGATCGCTTTGGAGTATTCTTCAACCCACGATGTGTCGCTGCTCTCCAATTTCTTGAGGAAAGACCCGAAATTGGAACTCGGGCATTCTAGCGATTCCGTTCCAATCAAGAGGAGCCGTTGCCTCATTTTGCCATAATTCACGGGGCTGATCGCTTCCATGATGGCATCCAATTGGTAGGAATGGGCCTGATAGACATCTTTGATCTTGGGCCAGCAATGCCGGATGATCGGGGTCAAGAGCGTTTTGTCGGAGGTATCGATTTTGATCATGCCCACATGGAGTAGCATCAATTGCATCGTGCAGGGATTCGTATGGACTTGGGGGTAAGAGGAGGCGGAGCCCAGGATTTTCGCCAAGCCTCGCGTAACCCCTTCGTAAGCGTAATGCTTGGGGTTGTCGACATCGAACATCGCGAAGATGGAATCGAAATAATAATCCGAGAGGGCATCCTGGAACAAAGCGGGGATGTTATAAGCGCCCGCGGCGTTTCGGGTCTCAAGCAAGTAGGAAGAGGAGAAAAGCCCCAGCTGCATCAGCCTTACGACATAACGTTCTTCCTCATTGCCTTCGCAAATGAGAAGAATATGCGGCTTAAGCCTTTTTTCCTTTCGCATCGCTCCGCTCCAAAGCAATCGACAAAAGAGTCCCGAGAAGCTGAGGCGAAGGAAGCGCCCCGAATTCCCCATGAAGATAGCGTTCGATCGCGTCGACGCTTTTGCCGCTTGGGCCCAAGACGCTGCTTAAAGGGTATAGGCGCGGACCCCGCGAGCCTTTGGCGAAAAAATAGATCTGATCCGGCCTAAAGAGAGTCTTGGTGTCGATCAAGGTGATGTCCTGAGTCGAGAAAAGCAGCTGGCCTTTGGTGTTGGCGATGTTATTGAACAAGGCGACGATCGCCCGCGTGAGTTTGTAGTGAAGGCTGCTGTCGAGCTCATCGACTACGAGGGTCTTGCCTTCGGCGAGAGCTTCGATGATGGAACTCGAAAGGGCCTCGAGCTTCCGCGTGCCTAGCGAATCGTATTTTTCGGAAGAGAAGCTTTTCCCATGGTAGGTCGTGGAAAGATGCGAGGCGATTTTGGAAGAGTAGGCGAAGCCTTCGATATCGACATCCGCGGCTTTGAGAAAAGAAACGATTTTGTCCCGAAGCGCAGGATCCTTCTTCATTTTTTCCGCGGTCTTTTCCAAAGACAAGTCCGAAGACGCCACGATCTCGAGGCTATGGGACAGCGAGGAAAGGATCCTCTTGGCCTTGGCGGCCAAGGAAGAGCCTTTGGCTTTGGCGGAAAAAGGATAAAGAATCTTGTCGCTGGAGGAGCGCAGGCGTTCGATCTCGTCTTGCGTTTTTCCCTGGAAAACCCACAAATGGAAATCCCGTTTATAAAGGGTTTCCAGAATGTTTTTTCCTTTAAGGCGCAAAAGGGCTTCGCTTAAAAAACGATGGGTGGCGCCTTCATAGGAGAAAGCGTAGCGATAAGCCTCTTCGCGATAAAGGAAATCCACCGAGAGTTCCGTCGGATCCTCCGCCCTGAAAGCGTTCGAAACCTCCGCAAGGTTTTTGCCTTCAAGGGCATCCTGCAAAAACTCAAAAGCCTTGATGAAACAGCTTTTGCCCACGTTGTTGGGGCCATAGAGGCAAAGGGTCTTCAAAACCCGATAATCCCCGACGTCAGCGGCGTTGCTGGCGAATCTCTCTTCTTTGCCCGAAAGCACGAAAGAGACCGAAACTTTGCTTCTGAAAACAAGAAAATTGTTGACTGAGAGGCTGAGTATCATCTTCTTCTATTATAGACGAAGCAACAAATGTTGATTATTCCTTTGAAGGCGCAGTCAAAGCCATCCGAAGATAATGGAGATAGGACCCTAAGCAGGAGGCAGGAACATAAACCTCTGTTTTATCCGCGACATCAAGCATTCTTAAACGCAGGAGTTTAGCGATCGAATCCAAGGCCAAGGCCGGAGTGAGCTCAGGATCCAAGCCGAAATCCTTGCGGCTCAAATAGGATTTCTTCTTGGCGGGTTTCTTTCCGGAAAGGATGGCGGCGATCTCCTCGGCCTCCAAGGGCTTTTTCATCTCCGAAACGAGCGAAAGGATGGCGTTCTCGCGGGACGAGAGAACGGCCGTGATGGAAACGTAACCTTCTTTTTCGCCAAAAGGGAAGCACGGGAAGGAAGCGAAATCCTCGCCATAGATGCGGAGAACGGCCGCAAAAGCGTATAAAGCCTCTTCCATCGAATTCTCTTTCGCATCGGGAAGGGCCGCTAAGTAAGCTTTAAGCGGCTCCGCGAAGGCGATCTGCTTCGTCAAAAGAAGATAAAACCAGAGATTCCGGGCCAACACGGTTTTGGCGAAACCATCAGCCCCGATTTTCTCGCCAAGGTAAAGGCGAGAAGCCGCGACAAGGCCAAAGATAAGCCCTTTGTCGTCAGGGAAAGCCAACGTGATCTGATCGAGTTTTTCCTCATCGTCGGTTTTAAGGTAAAGCAGCGCCAAATCGTTGCGCGCCGCAAAGTGGTCTTCCTCATCGAGAAACAGAATCCGCGCCCCCACTTCGCGCGCGTTTTCGTCCGCGCCTTGGTCGGCTTCTTCTTCCAGGATGGCTTTCAATAAACGGAGATAGCCGCGCGAAGGGATGGCGTCGTAAAGGTGACCGTTGGCGCAAGAAAGATCAAGGCCTTCTTTATCCGACAAGGCCGTGGCTTCCTTGCTTTCCAGAAGGAGATACCGGCTGAGAACCGCCCCCCGATCGGCGGCGAAAGATGCGAGTTCTCGCGCCACATCCACATCCTCGGGAGCCAAAATCGCCATCTGCGAAAGAAGGGCTTTCCGACGAGGGGCCTCCGTCTCGAAGGACAGCTCTTCATAAAGGCGGTCGAGCTTCGTCCCCGCCGCATTCTTGTTCTGGGCAAGAATAACGCCAAGCCGATACTCATCGATGGCTTCTTGGCTTGGGGTGATGTGGTTTTCGGCGAAATACGCCGCCATGCGCATTTGGATTCGCTCTTCGTAGGTCATGCGTTTTCTTCCTTTAGACAATATAGGCGATTCCGCGTCTAAACGAAAGCGACGGCGGTTAATGTCACCCTGCCCTAGTTGGCGAAAGGCGTTTTCCAGCCTTTCATAAGTCAGGAATGAAAAGGCCGGATCGATTTCAATCACCTTTTTCCACAGCGCGATCGCCTTTTCCACCCGCCCCGCCGCTAGATGCAGGTCGCCCAGATGCAGGTAAGCGTCGAGACAGGCGGCGTCGGCCGCGATTGCCTCGCTGAAGCATTTTTCCGCCTCGCCGGCTAGTCCTTTTTCGGCGAGCGTTTTCCCCTTCTCCGCCAATAAATGCGCCAGCGCGTTGCGCCGTTGGCCAGCTTCGAGCTTCAGCCGCCGCTCCTCGGCCGCAATCGCCCGCTCCCAATCGCGCGTTTCGATGTTCACTTCTTCAAGCCGCCGCAGGGCGGCGATGTTCGCCGGTTCCAGCCGCAGCAACTCCTCGAATGTCTCCACCGCCCGGCCGTAAAAACCGGCCGTTTTAAAATCGAGGCCCAGCTCGTACAACGCGGCCAGGCGCTCCGCCGGCTGCAAACCGGCGCGCTCGACAATGACGGAGTGGAGGCGGATTGCCCGGCCGATCTCGCCGCGGCCGCGAAAGATCGCGCCGAGCGTGAGATAGGTCTCGATATTCTCCTGATCGGTGCGCGCGGCGCGGGCCAGCTCCTCGATCGCCCGGTCCGGATCGTCGCTGATCATGTAGCTCAGGCTGTTGAGAAACAGGCGATTGGGGGAAAAACCGCGTTTGCGCCGCCGCAGCCGCGGCAACAGGTCCGCCAGCAGCATGCCGGCGGCCGCGCCGAAGGCGAGGATCACGAGATACAGCAGAAGCGGGGCGCTGTTTTCGCTTGCGGCAAAGGCAAAGGATGAAGGATGAAGGATGAAGGATGAATAAAGAAGGCTGCTCATCATTTTCCCTAATTTTTCATCCTTCCGCCTTCATCCTTCATCCTTGGTTAAATAAACAACTCCCGAAGTTTTTGAAAGGAGACCTGGATATGCTCGGGGATCACGCGCACGTCGCCGAGCACGGTCATGTAGTTGCAATCGCCGACCCAGCGGGGCACGACATGATAGTGCAGATGCTCCTCGATGCCCGCGCCGGCCGCCTTGCCCAAGTTCATGCCGATATTGAGCCCCTCCGGCTTGAAGCCCTTCCCTAGCGCGGTGACCGCCCGCTGCATCAGCGTGAAAAGCTCGTCGCGCTCCTCTGCGTCCAGGCTGGTGAAGTCCCAGGTATGCCGGTTGGGCAGCACCATGAGATGGCCGTTGGAATAAGGATAGCGGTTCATGATCACGTAGGCCCGGCGCCCGCGATGCACGATCAGGTTTTCGTCGTCGCGGTTTTCGGTGAGAAACCGGCAGAAGATGCAGTCCTTTTCCTTGGGCCCGGCGATATATTCAATGCGCCAGGGCGCCCAGAGTATGTCCGGCACTTCCCTCTCCTGACCCGGCTTGGCTGGCACGAAAAATGTTACGAAAAAGGCTAAAGCGCGCCGCTGACCACGGGCGGGCATAAAGCCCGCCCCTACGAAAATACTTCGTGATCTTCGCGTTCTTCGCGGCTAATCTTTTTAGTTCACGATCGCGGGCAGGTCGGCGAGAAACAAGAGTGGCGATTGGT
>CAVRMZ010000013.1:0-5128 GCA_963722445.1 uncultured Bacilli bacterium
GAAAACGAGATCCGTAGTCGACTCTCCGTCTCCGGCATCCGCATAGATATAGGCGGCGCAAAGCCTTGCTGAGGTCATGGAAACCAAACTGGAGCGGTATTCTCTTTTCCCTACGATTTCATTCGATGCCGAAAGATTGAGAATAACATCAGCTCCAGCAAGAGCGGCTTTGGTACTAGGCGTATCTGGAACCCAGGCGTCTTCGCATATTTCAATTGCAATTTTTAACTTGATGTAGTTCGCATCAACAAAAATGATTTTCGTACCAAAAGGATAAGAGACTCCATCGATTTCAATAGTTTCGTTTTCTTTCGGAGCAGGCGCAAAATGTCTTTTCTCATAGAATTCACCATAGTTAGGAAGGAAGCTTTTCGGGACAACGCCGAGAATCTTTCCCTTGTAAACCGCTACAGCACAGTTATAAAGGCAATTGTTTTTAATTAAAGGAGCCCCAAAAACAAAGAAAACATCAAAAGAAATAGATTCTTCTTCAATTTCTTTTAAGGCTTTTTCAACCTCATCCTGAAGGTTATTGGAAAAAAAGAGATCGCTGCAGGTATAGCCTGTAAGACAAAGCTCAGGAAGACAAAGAATTTTAACGTTATCGGAAGAAGCTTCTTTTACCGCTTCGATTATTTTGGCCTTGTTATAGGAAACATTCGAGACCTCAATTTCAATAGATTGAGCCCGAGAACGAACGAATCCCAAAGGATCACTTTGCGGTTCATTTACCGAGGCGTTGTCGTATTTTTTTAAAAACTCGACCGGAAGATTGTTACTCGCCTTTCCGATAATTTTATCATAGTAATCAGGTGAGAGAATTACCAAATCCGAATAACCGTTCTTGGTAATATAAAGACAGCCATCATTATCTTTAAGGTCTTTTTCAACTTTCGAAGTATCTCTAAGGATCGAAATCGGTTTGATGTTTTTCATACAAAATGAATATAGCATATTTTTGACATAATTTGTACATTTTGTAATATGTTTACTATTTCTCATATGGTTTATAATCCCTTTTGCCATGAAAAAGGGATTATGCATTCTTAACGCCTATTTGGTTCTTCCAGGAGCGGAGCATTTTTATGAAAGAATGCATGAAGAATTTTCGAAATTGGGAATTTTGTTGGATCGCAGCACCAACGCTAAAATTTTTGCTTACATCGGAGGTGATGGTTCTTTAAGAAGCCAAAACCTCGATTATGACTTTGTCCTTTACTTAGATAAAGACGTTTATATTTCCCATAATTTGGAAAAAGCGGGATATCGATTGTTTAATTCCGCTCGTTCGATTGAGCTTTGCGATGACAAGATGCTAACTCATATGGCACTCGCCAATCACGGCATCAAGATGCCTGCAACCGTGTCGGGCCCTTTGAATTATTCCCAAGCCATCTCCTTGAATTTCATTCATGAACTCGAGAACGTGATTCCTTTCCCAATGGTGGCCAAAGATGATTTCGGAAGTTTAGGAGAAGCCGTATTCCTCATTAAGAGCGAAAAAGATTTGATTGGTTTCGAAACAAAGCATAAAGCCAATCCACGTTTATTCCAGGAGTTCATCTCTTCGAGTTTTGGCTTTGACTTCCGCCTTATCGTGATTGGCGGACGTTATTTCGCAGGCATGAAACGCCTCAATAAGAGCGGAGATTTCCGTAGTAACATTGCCTGCGGGGGGGTCGGCGAATTAGTCAAGATTCCTCAAGCCTATATCCAGATTGCTGAGAAGGCGGCAAAAATACTTAAACTCGATTATTGCGGCGTTGATATCTTAGAAGGACCCAAAAAAGAACCCATTATTTGTGAAGTGAACTCCAACGCTTTTCTTTCTGGGATTGAAAAAACGACGGGCAAAAACGTGGCGGAGGCCTATGCCCGATATATCCAGAAGAAAATCGATTAACCGCTATTGGTTTTCGGCTTTGACGCTGCAAGCCCATCGAATCACCTGTTTATCGGTGTCATGGCTCATGGTTCTTATGGCGTCGTTAGGCGAAAGCCAATAAATCGCGCTGACCTCATCAGGTTGAGGCTTGGTCTTATCCGAATCGGTTTCCGCCACATAGAAAACGACGCGTTTGGCGCTTCCTGGGGCAGGCGAATAATCGATGGAATATGTTTCTTTAGAAATGATTTTGGCAATAATCCCCGTTTCTTCCTTTATTTCCCTGAGAGCCGTGTCTTCTTGAGATTTGTCGAAAGGCTCAACATGACCTTTGGTGATGGAATAATGTCCCAGTTTCATATGCTCAACAAGAACCTTTCCATCGTGGAAAACAACCGCTCCGCAGCTTTTTTCCTGCTTTCCTAAAAGATTTTTCAAAAGAACGATATCGTCTTCGCCGATTCCAATCGCCTCGAAATAGCGATCGACATCTCCGTATTTTTTGGAGAACAAATCGAAAACTCTTTTAAGAAAACGGGCGTTGGGTTCCAAGACCACTTTAGGGAAATCAGGATGGTTCTTTCTTGTTTCGGCGGTCAGACGCGTAAGATATGGGAACGAAAGCATGTAGTCGGCGTTGACATCATGAAACGGAACCCCGTTGGCAAGCATCAAAACCGCGATAAAACAGCCTGTCCGGTCCTTTCCGGCCGTGCAATGGAGGACACAGGGTTTTTCGCAATGCGCCAAAGTCAAAAAAATCTTACGGGCCTGAACGGGTTCCACTAACATTTCGATATAACTATCAACTTGGTCTTTGGCGTTTAAAGGAACGCGCCCATTTCCATTCACCGAAAGCAAATAGGTTTTAAAACGGGGGTCGCCAAAAGTCTTGTCGGATTTCTCGGCTTTGGATTTGTCGTCCCGCAAATCGAGGATCGATTTAAGACCTATCGAAGCAAGGCTGTCGAGATCCTTGGGAGACGCATCCGAAAGCGTCCCAGAACGGTAGATGACTCCAAACTGAGTTTCTCCGTAGGCGGCGGAATAACCGCCAAGATCGCGGAAATTCTCTATTTTCTCAAAAGGAATGCGCCTTAACATGGCTATTTTATCGAGGAATCGTTTTTTACGTTCTTCTTGGAATTAAAAAAAGGCTCTCTTCCCGAAGCCACGTTGGAGATTTTGAACCCGAGGGTAATGGAAGAAAAAATGAACGTGATGATGTTGGAGGCAAGAACGATGGGATCGGATCTCAGGAATCCGTAAACGGCCCAAACAGCGACCCCAATCACAAAAAGAATATACATCAGAAGAGAGATCCCGTTGGTCTTGCGGGAGCTGATGGTTTCGAAATCGCCGCGGTGAGGATGAGGCTCAGCGCAATGAGCTTCGGCTCGCCCATCTTCTTGACGAGCCGCCCGATGGCCCCGCCTTGCACCAGCGCGCCGATGAGGCCGCAATAGACAAACAGGTAGCCGACGGTGCTGGCCGAGGTCGCATCGCGCTTGAAGTCCAGATGGAAGTTGGCGCCGACCAGCAGGGGCAGCGTGCTCTCAAAGCAGCTAAAGCAGAAGGTGGCGAGAAAGAACACAATGACCAGGAAGCCCACTTTGGGCTGGCGTGAGCGTGTGCGCCCATTGGTCGAGGTGCGGACGCGGGGCGGCCTGGGCGGAATCGGGCCGGTGACTTTCGGTGAGGATGAAGAAGGCCAGCAGGAAATTCGCCGCGCACAGCGCCGCCGCAACCCAGCCGGGGCCGGTGTCGCCCAGGTGGCGCAGGCTCTCGGCCCCGATGAACGGCCCGAGGATGAATCCCAGCCCGAACGCCATGCCGATGAGGCCCATCTTCTTCGAGCGGTCGGCCGGCGGCGTGATGTCCGCAATGTAGGCCTGGGCCACGGTGATGTTGCCGCCGCACATCCCGGCGAACAGCCGCGACACCACCATCAGCCACAAGGCGGCGGTGTGGTTCTCCAGGCCCGTGCTGCGCGCGAACAGCACGTAAGACAGCGGCCGCGCCCGCGGTGCTGATGAGCAGGATGGGGCGGCGGCCATGGCGGTCGGACAACCTGCCCCAGATCGGCGAGAAGATGAACTGCATCGCGGAGTAGGAGGCAAAGATGAGGCCGATGACAAAGCCGCGAGCGCCGAAGTGCTCGCTGTAGGACGGGATGAGGGGCACGATAATCCCGAACCCGATGAGGTCGATGAAGACCGTGAGGAAGATGACGAGAACGGACGGCTTTCTCATGCGTTAAATGCCAAGGCTCCACCTCATTGCTAGAGGCTGAATCTCAATAGACATAGCGAGAGTCTAGTGGCAGATCAGCGCCAGTCAAGTGAAGCGGGCTGAGCCACGCGGTCCCGTCGCTAAGAAAGCCCCGAGGGACGGCTCCCCCAATCCCAAAGGGACCGGCGGGGCGTGGGAGGTGGAGGCAACTCCTTCCTCCAGACATTTGCCTTTTGCCTTCCCGCCGTCCTTACCGCATGCTGAGGCCATGGCGGGAGCGCCGATCGTCGCTGTAATGGTGGTCCTGATATTTGCCAGAGCCACGCTTCTTCTTCTCGCTCGCGGAGACCTCGCTCTTTTCCCTCAGCAAATGGCAGACCCGGCAACTGGCTGAACGCAAGCCGAAAGCCGGAAGCGTGGTGAGCCGGCTGCTGGCCCAGCCGCAGGATTTGCTAGAAGAAGGCCATGGGCTTCTAGCCTTCAAAGGCGATTTGGATGAGAAGAAGGGCCGGAGCATCGCTCCGGCCCCTTAGTTTTGTGTTCTGTTTTCACTGGGTTTACGGCTGTATGAATCACCCCTGACCGATTGTTGACAAAGGCAACCTTGGATGCTAGTATGCCGTTGGTCTTAGCACCTTCGCGCTATCCGCCCTTGGACAAGGTAGGTATCTCACGCAAGACAAAGGAGGAGAAATGAAAAAGAGAGGGATATGGTTGGCTGTCGTCGGCCTGATCATAGCCGGCCTGCTCGCATCTTGCGGGCAGTCGGCGCGACAACCCCAGCCCCTGCCCCCACGACAGGGCAGCCAACCCAGACAACTACTAAGCCGGCGACCACTACGACAGCTGGCGCCGTCACCTCAATTATGGAGGCACTCTTACCACCGCGCTGCAAGCGGGCTGGACTAATTTCGATCTGATGACGGGTACCGACATCTCGATGATCTGGGCGCAGGCGACCCACAACGAGCCCATCGGTGGCGACTTCACGAAAGGCCCGGCAGGCACGAA
>CAVRMZ010000014.1:0-35393 GCA_963722445.1 uncultured Bacilli bacterium
CGCGGGCCAGTTTGGTGGGGGAGCTTCGCGACGAATGAGGGGGCTGGTTTTGCGCAACGTGACGAAAAGGATCGCGGGAAGAGTTCTTTTCGACAACGTCAGCCTGACGTTCGAAGCCAAGGGCCTTATCGCCATCGTGGGGGAATCGGGTTCAGGCAAAAGCACGTTTCTCGACTTGATCGCCGGGATTGACGTTTCCTATTCCGGGGAAATCGTCGCCTTAGGCGAAACCCTCAAGGATAAAAGCGAGGATGAAAGATCGTCTTTCCGCCTTTCCCACATCGGCTTCATCCGCCAAAACTACGATTTGCTGGAGCTCGAAAGCGTTCTTTTCAACGTCCTTTTCCCGCTTCAAGGCTTTGCGATCGACCCCAAGGCCGCCAAGCGGAAAGCCTTTGATCTACTGGCCTCTTTGGGCTTGTCCGACAAAGCCTATCAGAAAGCCAGCACCCTTTCCGGCGGCGAGAAGCAGCGGGTGGCGCTTGCCCGCGCCCTTATCACCGATCCCAAATTGCTTTTGGCGGACGAGCCCACCGGGGCCCTCGATAAGGAAAACGCCGATCTCATTTGCCAAGCCCTTAAAACGGCCGCTTCCTCGCGAGCGGTCCTTTTGGTGTCCCACGATGCGGCTTTGGTGAGGAGATACGCCGAGAAAATCCTTTGCCTCAGCGAGGGGAAGCTCCTTGCTTGGCCCAACGAGCCTTTGCTGGCGGCCCCTTCTTGTCCCTTAATCAATCCGAGAAAGGAGAAGCTTCCGCATATCCCGTTCAAAAGCTGGGCCTTGCATGCCCTTCATCTTCTCGCCGCCAAGAAGGGGCGGACGTGCCTTTCGGCTTTCGTCGTCTTTTTCTCCCTTGTGGCCCTCGGGACTTCTTGCTATGTTTCCCGGGATTTGGAAAGCGAGTTGGCCTCGGCTTTCTCGGCCTTGACGGGCGAAGGGACGATCGTGGCGACGCGCTCCTCCCAAGATGGGCAGGTTTTCTCGAATGTCTATGCGGCAAGCGAGGCGGAAATCGTCGAGGCGGTGGCCACGCATCCCGCTTGGCTCAAAGGCTATGGGGCGAGCTACCTCGCCTCTTTCGAAACCTTTTTTCCCGACGCCAATGAGGGCGATATCGAGATCAAGGGCCAAACCGTCGCGATCCCCAACCTGGATCTTCGGACCGCTTCCGATTTCTTATGGCTCGAAGACAATCTCGACAAGCCGTTTTATCCAGAGATTCCGAATGTTTTGGAGATGGACCAAGTGGTTCTTGGCTTGCCTTATTCCTCCTTGGTGTCGCTTTGCCTCTCCCTTCAGATCCTGAGAACCTACGAATCCTTGGGCCAGTATCTTTCACTCAAGCCTCTTAACCTTGTCTTTCGAACCGAAAACGACGATTGGGGCTATGCGGACGAGCAGCTTTTGATGGTGGTGGCGGTGACCGAGGATCCGGTTCCGACGATCTATCACGAAAATCGGTTGTGGAACACCTATCTCCTCGAAGAGAAAATGCGGCTTCCGACGAGCGACGTCGAAGATCACGCTTATCCTTGGATCCTGCAGAAAGTCTTTTATCTCGTCCCGAGGATCTCAAGCCAATCCTTTATTGAAAAAGCCCGTCTTGACGAGTCCTTAAACCCTTATGTTTTTGAAAGGCCTTCTTATGATTATGAGAAAACCCATGGCGAAAAAGGAAAGGTTTCCTCGCTGAATCGGTTCTATGCCTATTTAGCCGACAAGCGTTCCTTGGATCCTTTGTTCCTCGACAAACTCAAAGACGATAAGGCTTTCTCTTCTTATTCGGTTTTCGGGGTGGGTTCGTATCTTGTCATCCCCGAGGCTCTCGCAAGCGGTTTCGCCAATCCTTTTTTCCTTTCTAGCGACCTCGCGAGTTTAGAGGAAGCCGTCGCTTCCGTCGACAGCGTCTTGGCGGAAGAGTCGCTTCAAGAAACCGTTCTGCCTTCTAACGTCAAAAGCGGAAGCTATCGCCGCCCCCGAACTCAGGGGCTGACGTTCTCAAGCGATTTCCGGGGCTTAGCGGAAGGGCGGGAGCCCGCGGGGCTGGAGGAGGTCTGCCTTTCCCGCCCTCTTTATGAAGCGCTGGCCGAGCCTTCGGAGGTGTTTTGCTCGGGGATGGTCGCCAGCGAAACGATCGGGGACCGGCTCGAAAGGGATTACCGTTTCGCCGCGCTGAAAGTCGTGGGCGTCATCGAAAGCGCCTGCGACATCCTTTATGGCGTGCCTTACTGGAATGTCGATTTCTGGCGGGGGATCCTCGGAATGAGCTCTTTTCTGGCGGAGCCTTACTCCGCCGCGTTTTTCCTTAACGAAGCGGCTTCTTCCGAAGAAACGCTTTCCCGCTTAGGGGCGGCTTATCCGGAATACCGCTTCGTCGATCCTTCCGCCCAGATGGCGTCTTCGAGCGAAGGCATCCTCCAATATGCCAATATCGCCTTAGCTTTCGCTTCGGGGATCACCCTTCTCATCAGCGCTTTTCTCTTGGTGGCGGTGGCGCTTTTGTCCAGCCTTGAGAACAAGCGAGAAGCGCGCATGCTTTATCTCTTAGGCGTGAAACGCGAAGACATTTCCGAAGGCTATGGGGCTTCCCTTTTGTTCGTGATTGGGTATTGTGGGTTCCTCGCCCTCAGCACTCTCGTTTTTCTTGAAATCGCGATGGACAAGGCCATCAAAGCGAATTTCTTGGCCTCCCTTCCTTTTGTTCTCGACGGGATCCCCCTCCTCGCGGTGGCTTTCGTGGCTTTCTTAGGATTTGCCCTATCTTTCGGGCTTACCCGGAAATGGATTCGAAAAAGGGATTTCTCGTCCGAAGGCCGTTAAAGGCCATCTTTTAGAGGTTATTTTTACGTTTTTATTATCATTTTGGTTTTGAGGGTGATATAGTAATCCGCGGTTGGTTCCGATATTTGAAGAACGAACTAGGAAGGTTAGGAGTTTATGAAGGGAACAATCAAAATGTTCAACAAGGAGAAGGGTTATGGCTTCATTCATGGTGAAGACAATAAAGACTACTTCTTCCACTACAGCGCCCTAGTCATGGACAATTTCAAGACCGCCGAGCCAGGCGAGCACGTTGAATTCGATGTCCAAGAGTCTGAGCGTGGTCCGCGCGCCGCTAACGTCAAGAAAGTCGACTAAAAGGTTGAATTTCAGCCCCTCCATCACGGAGGGGCTTTTCGTTTCTTTTTTTAAGAATAGAAAAGAGCCGAATCAACGGCTCTTTTCTTGTTTCCGCGATTCTTAGAAAACCAACGGTTCGGCCTTCATTCCCCAAGCTTTGGCGACGCCCTCGTTCGTGAGTTTGCCTAGATACGTGTTAACCAGGGCGGCGTACTTGCTGTCTTGCTCCACCAGGCTTTCGATGCCTTTGGCCGCGATCTTCCGCAAATACGGAAGCGTGGCCTCCGTCAAGGCCACCGTCGAGGTTTGGGCCACGATGCCAGGCATATTCGCGACGCAGTAATGGGTGATGCCATCGACCACGAAAGTCGGATTGTCGTGGGTGGTGGGGTGGCTCGTTTCCGCGCAGCCGCCTTGATCGATCGCGATGTCGACGATGACCGCTCCTTTCTTCATAAGGCCTAGATCGGCGCGGTGAAGGATGATCGGAGCTTTGCCCCCTGGGACGAGCGCGGCCAGGATGACGATGTCCGCCTCCTTAATCGAGGCAAGAACGGTCTCGCGCGAGGCAAGGCCGATTCGAAAGGACGGGAAAGAAGAAACAAGCGTCTGGACCTTGCGCTTGTCAATATCGAGAAGGGTGACTTCGCATCCCATCCTGTCAGCTAGTTCGGCGGCGCTGATGCCTGCGTGCCCCGCTCCGATGACGGTCACATTGGCCGCTGGCAATTTGGAAAGCTTAGGAAGAAGCAATCCGGGCCCTCCGGTCCGAGAGAAAAGACAGTTAGCGCCTTCGATAATCGAAAGCTTTCCGGCGATTTCCGACATGCAATCCAGCATGGGGATCGTTTGGTTATCGTCGACATAGGTTTCGTAGGCGAGGCCGATCATCCTGGCTTTAAGAAGCGCTTCCGTCAGCGATTTGTCGCTCGCTAGATGAAGATACGTGAAAAGAATAAGGCCCGGCCTAAAGAAGGCGAATTCGGATTCGAGCGGTTCCTTGACCTTGATGACGAGATCGGAGCGGTTCCAGACTTCTTCCGCGGTCGCAAGAATATGGGCCCCGGACATCGCGTAATCCGTATTGGCGAATCCAGAGCCGAAGCCCGCATCGGCCTCGACGAGGACTTGGTGGCCGTCTTTGACGAGAGCCTTGACGCCGCTTGGCGACAAAGCCACGCGGCTTTCGCATGTTTTGATCTCTTTGGGAACTCCGATGATCATAAGAATTGACCCCCTTTTCGCCTGTTGAAACGCAGGCTATGTTAACGCTGTTGCTTTTATTTTTGGCTTCTCAACTCAAAAATCAAGAAAAATGTGCTGGTTGCTCTCCTTTTATTGGGGAGGTGAGAGGGATATAATCCTAACGAGAGAGAAAGAAGAACTATTTCATGTCATTAAAAGCTGGCATCGTTGGGCTTCCCAACGTTGGGAAATCGACCCTCTTCAATGCCATAACCAATTCGCACGTTTTAGCCGAGAACTATCCTTTTGCGACGATTAATCCGAATACCGGCGTCGTGATCGTCCCCGACGAGAGGCTCGATTTCCTCACCGATTTGTTCAAGCCGAAGCGGAAAATAAACGCCACGTTTGATTTCTACGACATCGCGGGTCTCGTCAAAGGCGCCAGCAAAGGCGAAGGGCTCGGCAACCTATTCTTGGCCGCGATTCGCGAATGCGATGCCATCGTCGAGGTGGTGCGCTGCTTCGATAACGCTCAGATTCTTCGCTACAATAGCGACCCCGTCGATCCCAAAGCCGATATCGACGTCATCAACCTCGAACTTTCGATGTCCGATCTTGACGCGGTGAACAACCGCATCGGGAAGCAAGATATCAAAGCCCGGGTCGCCCATGATAAAGTCGCCCAGTATGAAATGCCGATTCTCACCGCCTTCAAGGAAGTCCTTTCCCAAGGCATCCCGGCCCGTTTGGCCAAAGGCTTGAGCCAAGAGCAGATCGAATATGCCCGGAAGAATTTCTTCCTTCTGACTTTGAAGCCGATTCTTTACGTCGCGAACGTCGCAGATTCCGATTATTCCGATTTGGCCCATTGCAAGTATTACCAAATCGTCAAAGCGATCGCGGCGGACGAGGGTGCGGAATGCATCCCCCTTTCCTGCGAAATCGAATTTGAGATCTCGCAGCTTCCGCTCGCTCAAAGAAAAGAATTCCTCGATACCCTCGGCGCCACCGAAAGCGGGCTCGACAAACTGGTCAAAGCCTCTTATAAGTTACTTAATCTCTCGACTTTCTTCACCTGTGGCGCCGATGAATGCCGAGCCTGGACGTTTCATAATGGCATGTTGGCTCCGGAATGCGCTGGCATCATTCATTCGGATTTCCAGAAAGGCTTCATCAAAGCGGAGATTTACGATTTCGAGGATTTGAAGAAATTCGGAAGCGAAGCGGCCGTCAAAGAAGCCGGGAAGCTTCGCAGCGAAGGCAAAGATTACGTCATGAAGGACGGGGATGTCGTGTTCTTCCGCTTCAATGTATGAACGATTTCCGGATTGGTTATGGCGAAGACATCCATAAACTCGTCGCCGGGCGGAAATTAATTCTCTCCGGCGTCGAGATCCCTTTTTCGAAGGGCTTATTGGGCCATAGCGATGCGGATGTGGTTTTTCATGCGGTAAGCGATGCCCTTTTGGGGGCTTTGGCCCTTGGGGACATCGGGAAGCTATTTCCGTCGACGGATCCAGCAACGGAAGGAATCGTTTCTTCCTTGATTGTCGAAAAATGCCTTTCCCTCGTTGCGGAAGAAGGCTATCGCGTTCACAACGTCGATGTGTCCATCGCCGCTGAGGAGCCGCGCTTGGCGCCTTATATCGACGCCATGCGTGCCGCGCTTGCCAAAACGCTCAAAACGGAAACTGAAAACGTTTCCGTCAAAGCGATGACGAATGAAGGATTCGATGCGGTAGGAAAAGGTCTCGCGATTCGGGCGGCCGCTATCGTCTTGCTCGAAAAGGAACGCTGATTTATGGATAATGAAACCGCCTTACGGGAAGCCATCGCCGCCGGAGCCAAGAAACTTGGCCTCGACGTCAAAGCCGAAGAGATCGTCATCGACCGGTCCGAAAGAAGAGGCCCATGGCGACTATGCGACGAATCTCGCCCTCAAATTAGCCAAGAAAGCCGGGAAGAAGCCATTCGATTTGGCGGTGTCTTTGAAAGACGCCATTTCTTCGCCAGCCATCGGCAAAATCGAAATCGCGGGCCCGGGCTTCATCAATTTCTTTTTGAAGAAAGAATCCCTGAGCTCCATCGTTGCGACCATCCTCAAAGAAGGCAAGGATTTCGGGCAGGGCGTTTCGAAAAAAGAAAAGATCGACGTCGAATACGTTTCCGCGAACCCCACGGGGGACCTTCATTTGGGCCACACCCGCGGCGCGGCTTTGGGAGACGCCATCGCCAATCTCTACGCCAAAGCGGGGTATGACGTCACCCGCGAGTATTACGTCAATGACTGCGGCAATCAGGTCGAGCATTTGGGCCATTCCTTACGAGGCCGCTATCACGAGCTCTTTGGGGAGCCTCTTTCCCTAGGGGAAGACGATTACCATGGCGAAGATTTGGTGGCCATCGCCCAAGCCATCAAGGACAAATTTGGCGACAAATATCTCATAGACACCCCCGAAGCGCATGATTTCTTCATCCGTTTCGGCATTGACGCGGAACTCGCCAAAATCAAAAAAGATCTGGCCGATTTCGGGGTCCATTTCGATAAGTTCAGCTATGAATCGGATATTCGCAAAGGCACGAAAATACAAGACACGATCGAACAGCTTCGCGAAAAGGGTTTCGTTTACGTCCAAGACGGCGCGACTTACTTGAAGACCACGGCCTTTCTGGATGACAAGGATCGTCCCATCATCAAAAAAGACGGCATGTATACGTATTTCATGCCGGATATCTGCTATCACTACGACAAAATGTCGCGGGGTTTCAGCCACCTTGTGGATTTATTGGGAGCCGATCACCATGGCTATATCAACCGGATGATCAGCGCTCTCATGATGGCGGGCTATTCCAAAGATTGCCTCGACATCGAGATTTATCAAATCGTTCGCGTCTATAAGGATGGGCAAGAGGTCAAAATGAGCAAACGGACGGGCAAAGCCATCACCCATCGCGAGCTCGTGGCCGATGTCGGCGTGGACGCCGTTAGGTATTTCTTCTGCGAAAGAAGCGGCGACACCCATCTCGATTTCAACATGGATCTGGCCTTGTCGAAGAGCAAAGACAACCCCGTTTATTACGCCCAATACGCCCACGCGAGATGCGCCTCGCTTCTCGAGATCGGGAAAGATTTCCCTCTCGATGGGAGCGGCTTAACCCTAACGAATGCCCGCGAAGGCGATATTTTGAAGCAACTCGCAGATTTTCCTAGTATGATAGAGGCTGCGGCTAGCGCCCGCGCGCCTTATAAGGTGGCTGGATACATCCAAAAATTGTCTCAGCTCATCCATGAGTATTACGCCGCGGAGAAGATCATCGATCGCGATGATCCGAAAGCCACAAGCGGTCGATTGGGCTTGATCAAAGCCTGTCAGATCACCCTCGAGAATGCCTTAGCCTTATTGGGCGTGAGCGCTCCCGACAAAATGTGAGGATAAAGGAGATTTACATGGACATTACAAAAAGCATGCTCGACGTCGCCTACGAGGTTGTCGTCGCCCATAAAAAAGAAATGACCTTCACCGAGATTTATGAAGCGGTGGCGGCGCAGCTTAAAATGAGCGATGATGAGAAAAAGAGCCATCTCGGGGGTTTCTATACCGAGCTGACGCTCGACGGCCGCTTCGTGGCGATGACCGACAACGTTTGGGATTTGCGGTCCCGTCACACCTACGACAAAGTCCATATCGACGTCAACGATGTCTATAGCGACGTCGAAGAAGGCGATGAGGACGAAGAAGACGAGCAGGAAGAAAAAGAATACAACGCCGAAATCGAAGGCAAGCCGCTTCCGGACAATGAGCCGGAGCCCGCGCCGGAAGACGACGCTGCCACGGCCGAAGAAAAACCGGCCGATGTCGATGTCGATTCGCTGGTTGGGAAGTAAGCGTTTGGGATGTCACAAGCCGCCTTTCGGGGCGGCTTTTCTTGCTCTTGAGCAGGGGCAGCGGCTATAATTTCTTGTCCTTTTAGGCGGGGGACCCCTTAGATGAAACTCTTAGCGTTCGATATCGATGACACCTTGGTGCCTCCCGACAAAATATTGCCGAAGACCACGATTAAATCCGTGAATCGTTTTTTGGAGCGCGGGGACACGGTGGCGATCGCTTCGGGGCGGCCTTTTAAGGGCATCGATCAATATCTTTCGCAATTTCAGGCCGGACGGAAATACGCGATCGCCGCGAACGGGGCGGCCGTCTACGACTTTGCGGGCAAGCTTTTGGCGACCCAAGAACTTCATTTCAAGGATTTCCTGCGTTTTTATAGCGAGCATCCCGAAGTGATCCGACAAGGCGGGGAAATCTATTGCTACACCCTCGATGGGGTTGGGGGTTTCGAAATTGCCCAAACCATCGAATGGGAATGCCGCTTCAATAACATTTTGGCCCGTGACCTCAAAAAGAAACCGATGAATCCCGCCGATCCGATCCTCAAATTCATGGTGGCCGCCCCGGAAGGCGTCATCAACGGGCTTGCGCTTTCGGAAGAAGACAAACGTTTTCATATCATCAAAAGCGATCCGCGCTATCTCGAATTCGTGAATCCGTCCGCAGACAAAGCCTCGGGCGTCGAGTATCTCCGCAATCTTTTGCGGCTTCCGAAGGAAAACGTCTATTGCTTCGGCGATGAAGGAAACGATTACCTGATGATCAAGGGCTATCAGGGGATCGCGATGGGCAATGCGATCCCGGAATGCAAGAAAGTGGCCAAATTCGTGACGCTTCCGGTCAGCCTTGACGGCGTCAGCTACGCGCTAAAGGAATTTGTTCATTGATCCCATGGCCAAAGAAAAACCTTATTTCGTGGAGGCGGAGGGGAAAAAGAGCTTAGCTTTCATGGCCTGGGTTTCTTTTGAGGTTCTGATGGCCTTGGTTTTGTGGGCTTTCTCCGTTTTGGTGTTTTTCCTTCTTGGCGCGGCCCAAAGCTCTTTGGCGGCCTGGATTTCGGCCTTCTTCGTCATCGCGGGGATTCTCATCTTGCTTAGCGCCGTTCATCAAGCGGGCAATAACGTTTTCTTTTATTCGGACCGCCTCGTGCGCGAAAGCTTTTTCTTGCGAAAGACGTTTTGGTTAAAAAACGGGCCTTATGTCGCTTTCTTTTATGACCTCAATGGCGTAGCCAACCAGAAAATCCTTCGGATGCGCCTCCGCGATAAGGCCACGGGAAAAAAGCTTTTCGAATGCGTCCCGAGCGGGTTTCGGCTCGAAGCCCTTGCGCGGTGGAAGGAAGCTTTGAAAAAAGCGAATATCGAGATCGAGCTATCCCCCGACCTCCAAAAATAAAAAAGCCCGACTGGCGAGGCCGGGCTTTTCCCGTTATTCAGAAGAAGCGTCCGATTAAGTCTTTCGAAGCTTCCGTCGTCTCTTCCATATCGCCGAAGGAGAGAACCTCGCCGGTATAATACGTCTTGCGCTGCCCTTGAAGGGCTTCGACCTTATCATACCAGCCAGCGGCATAATCCTCGCTATAGACGTGCGGGCAGTAATACCATTCGTTCTCGAGCTCGACTTTCTTCACCGGGAAGCCGCATTTCGCCATATCGTCGAGCGTGGTCTTTCGGGCATAGTCGTAAGCGACGTCGGCGTCGCCTTTGTGGTTGCGAAGCGCATAGGTGATGATGGGCTGATCCTTGACATCGCTCCAGCGATGGTAATAAACCATGAGGTGGCCGCGCTTATTCGGCGTCATGTTGTCGAAGATGTAGGCTGAAATCTGAGGGGCCTTGCCCTCTTCTTGGCGGGTCGCCATCGAGATGTACTTCTCGTGGACGATCTTGCCAAAGAGCTCTTTCTCGTCTTTCGAGGCATCGGAGAATTTGACGAAGGCGTCGAGCGGAGTGGTGACGATGAGCTTGTCAAACGTTTCCGTCCGTTCGCCGTTCTTGTCTTTGACCGTGATAGTGACCTTGTTGGCTTTGCGGTCGACCTTGGTGACTTCGGTGTTGACGAGCGTCGGATGGCTGAGATGCTTATCCACGCCTTGCCAAATCGACATCGTGCCCTCTTTCCATGTCCATAATCTCATGGCCACGAATTCAAGCGTGGTCGTGACATCGAGGTACTTCATGACGTAAGCGGCCGGCATTTCATCGAAGTAGCCATAGCCGAAGGAAGTGAAAGGAGCGATCCAGACTCGCATGACGGGCTCAATCTTGTTGAGGCGGCAGAATTCGCTGAAGGGGAGCGCCAAATCCTTGAGATTCGGGTTCTCGCCTGAAATCGGCTCGAGGTTTCCGCTGGCTTTATTGAGGCCGTCGTATTTGCCTTGGGCCACTCCGCGGTGCCCATTGACGTCATAGCCTTTATACTTCGTTTCCATGAGATAGGCTAAGCGCTTAACGGCTTTTTTGAGCTTCAATAAGCCAAAGATCTTGAGGTTGAGGATGTTCTTGCTTGGCGTGAAGGGGAAGACTTCCTTGCCTTCGGCGTTGCGGTAAATGCGTTCCATCACCGGTCCGTCTTCGTGGGTTGCCCCGCCGAATTCCTCGGCTTCATGAACGGCCCAATACGTCTTGGCTCCCATGATGGCGCCCATCTCAATATTGCGCTTTGGCGAGCCTTCGCCGCCCGATAGAAGCGTCGGAGAGTAGCATTTGCCGCCGACATGGTCGGCTTTTTCGTAAATCACGTAATTGGTGTAGCCTTTTTTCTGAAGATACATGGCCGCGGAAACGCCAGCAGGACCTCCGCCGATAATGCAGATTCTCTCATTGAGATTAGCCATTGCTAAATCAATCTCCTTTCAATGCTTAAAAATCGTGCAAGCCCATTATAGGGACTGCGGAAGATCTTCGATAACTTTTTACCGATAACGTTTTACTTTTACCGATATAGGGATGAAATCCTTGGTTTTTGGGGAAAGAAAGACGCTTATAGAGTATTATTTTTTTCGAAAGCAGGAATGTTATGCTGGAACGAGAATTGGCGGCCATGCAAAAAGCCGCGAAAGACGCCGAAAAGAGAATCAAGGAAGTTTACGCGACTTCCTTCGCCGTTGAAATCAAAAGCGACAACTCGCCCGTGACCGCTGCCGACAAAGGCGCGGACGCCCTCATTCGGAAGGAACTTCACCGCTCTTTTCCGACGTATGCCTTTTTAACGGAAGAAAGCGCTGACACCCCAGCGCGGTTGAACCAGGATTTCGTTTTCATCGTCGATCCTTTGGACGGGACAAAGGAGTTTGTGGCAAGGAATGGCGAATTTTCCACCAACATCGCGTTATCTTATCGTCATGAAATCGTGGTTGGGGTCATCAATATCCCGATGCAAGACGTGATGTATTACGCGATTAAAGGCCAAGGCGCTTATAAGTTCGAAAGCGGGCAGGAACCAGTTCGGATTTCCGTTTCAAATCGAGTCGGGGACCATCTTCGCGTTTTGGCCTCCCGCAGTTTTTTCACCGCTGAAGAAAAGGCCTTAATCGATCAACATCGAAGCCGTTTTGAATCGGTCGTCGGTCTGGGGGCGGCCTTAAAATTCTGCGCGATCGCCGAAGGAAAGGCGGAACTTAGCTACCGGATGGGCGGGGCCACCAAGGAATGGGATGTGGCTGCCGGAGATCTGATCCTTTCCGAAGCCGGCGGTGTGATGCTTAAACCCGATGGCAGCCGCTATGGCTATAACCGCGTCGATGTTTATAACCACGAGGGCTACATTCTCGCCAACGATAAGAAAAACATTCTTCTTTGATTTTGGGGCGGCTTCTGATTTTTCCTTCATAGCGTCCGCTTTTCATAGGATGGACCGCTTTTATCATGACGGATGGCGTTTTTTTCTATAGGGCAATTCGATGGCTGCCTTCAGAATTTTCTCGGTCTTAACGATCGCGCTTTTCCCGATTTGCTTTTGAGTTAAGTCAGTTTCGTTAGGCTCCGTTTAGGGCAAAAAATAGGGTTTTTTGATTTAAAACTGTAAGTTTACGATTTTAAGGCGGTATAATCTATTAAAGAAAGAGGCACATATAAAATGGATTTCAACAAAGCCATGGACGGTCTTCCCCGTATCGTCAAAGTTCTCATCGCCATATTTCTCGATATTATCTACGTGATTTACCGGATTGTTGCCGATGTGACGGACAAGCGCATCGATCTGCTTTTTCTCGATATCATCTTCGGCATCATCCTCTGCCCGGTGTTCTGGATTCTTAATATCGTTTACATCGTTATCTATGGGAATGTCTTCAGCTTCGGCGAGTGGATTAAGCCCGGTGCGGCTTGATCCTTCAATCCTAATAACTAAAAAGACCGCTTCGGCGGTCTTTTTTCGTTAATATCGTTTTTATTTTTTCTCTTCGACGTTCGCTGGGGCGGTTTGGCTTTCGCGCAGCTTCTCCGCTTCTTCTTTGCGGGCGAGATACTGATCCATCACGTCTTGCGGGACTTGGCCTGAGGCATCGCATTTGATGACGCCGGGGACTTCTTCCATGAGAATGATCTCCACGCCAGCCGAAATATCCTGATCCACATACATGCAGCCTTCGCAGGCTCCGATCATGCGAACATAGACGATGCCCTCTTTGAATCCGATGTATTGGACATCGCCGCCCTCTCTTTGAAGAAAGGGGCGGACTTTGTCGAGGACGGTTTCGATTTGCTTATCCATGTCATCAGTCATGTTTTTTTCCTGGCGGGTTAATTCTAATTCATCCGCGGATTCTTACAAGGAAAGCGTGCTGGGCGTTTGAAAAAAGCTTTAGGAAGCCCTTTCTTAATGGAGAAGCTCCGCAAGAAAGGCGTTATTTTTCGAAAAAAGGCCTTTTTTGGTGACATTCCCCCTTTGTCTTCTATAATACAAACTGTTCCTTAAAGGAAATCCATGGAATCTTTGAAAGCCTCGCATCGTGTCATGCTCATCGCGATTTCGGAATTTCGTTCCGAAGGCTATGAGGCCACGATGGAAGGGCTCAGCAAACTTCTCAAAGGGATCTCCGATGAGGAAACTTTAGCCCATAGTTCTTCTTCGCTTTTCGGGTTTCTTCCTAGCTTGTCGAAGAAAAAACTTAAAAACCGGTTCCATTGGCTTGTAAGAGAAGATTACGTCCGCCTCAAATACGACGCGAAGCGGAAAGACTGCTTTCTCGCTTTGAGTGAAAAAGGCGAGGCGGAAGTCCTTAACCGCTCTCTTGCGAAGAAAAAGCGTTCCGCGACAAAAGCGCCGGAGAATTTTCGGGGCATTAAACAAGGAGATTAACATGGCAAAAGAATTAGCCAAATTCGAAGACTGGCCGCTCAAGATCCCGCACATTAAGCCGCTCATCAAAAAAGTGAATGCGCTCACAGAGAATTTCAAAGCCGCCAAAAGCGGGCTTGAAGCCTACAGGGCTTACAAGAAAAACGCGCGTTTTATGGACAAAGTGAATGATGAATTCACCCACATTCAAGTTCTTTATTCTCTCGATACCACGAACAAAGAATATGAGAAAGGCATGAATGTCGTGAACGAGGGCGGGCCGCTATTGGCGGCCGCGTCTCTGGAGTTCACCAAAGCCTTTGTCAAGAGCCCATACCGCGCTTTCCTTGAGAAGAAACTCGGCGCTTTTATTTTCACGATGTACGAATATCAGCTCAAAGGGTTTGACGAAAAAATCGTCAAAGAAGCCCAAGACGAGAACGCCCTCATGATGAAATATCAGGCGGCCATCGCCTCTTGCAAAGTCCCGTTCCGCGGCCAAACCTATAACCTCCCGCAGATGGGCAAATTCCTAAGCGACGTCGATCGCGCCACCCGCAAGGAGGCCTCTGAGGCCTACTACCATTATCTCGAAACCCGCAAAGACGAGCTCGAGGGCATCTATTCGGACTTGGTGAAAGTCCGGACGGAGATGGCCCATAAGCTAGGTTACAAGAGCTATATCGATCTCGCTTACATTCGGATGAATCGCTTTGATTACACGCCGGAGATGGTCGCGTCTTATCGCGAGCAAATCCACGACGTCGTGACGCCGCTTGCCTCTCGCCTGATGCATCTTCAGTATCGGAATTTAGGCATCACTTCGCCCAAGATCTACGATCTCGGCGTGATGTTCAAGAGCGGGAACCCGCTTCCTTTAGGCACCACCGAAGAGAAAGTCGCCCACGCCCAAGCGATGTACAACAAACTCTCGCCGGATACCTCTTATTTTTTCAAATTCATGACCGATCACCATCTTCTTTTCCTCGATGCCAAGCCAGGAAAACAAAGCGGTGGCTATATGACCTACTTCCCGGTCCACAAGTGCCCGATCATCTTCTCGAATTTCAATGGCACATCGGGAGACGTGGACGTTCTGACTCACGAGTTCGGCCATAGTTTCCAGGCCTATATGGCCCGCAACATCAAGATCCCGGAATACCGTTCCCCGACCATGGAAAGCTGCGAGATCGATTCCATGAGCATGGAATTCTTCGCTGAGCCCTATATGAATCTTTTCTTCGCCAAGCCCGACAAATACCGTTATGAGCATCTCGCGGATTCCATCGAATTCCTGCCTTATGGCGTCACGGTCGATGAATTCCAGCATTGGGTTTACGCCAATCCGAATGCCACGCCTTTGGAGCGCGACGAAGAATGGCATAAGCTCGAAGAGAAATACACCCCTTGGAAAGTCAAAGCCGAAAAAGGCTGCGACTACATGCTGAGCGGCCATCGCTGGCTCACTCAGGCCCACATCTTCGTGAATCCTTTCTACTACATCGATTACACGTTGGCCCAGGTTTTGGCTTTTGAGTTCTTCAACTTGGATCGCAAGAACCATGCAAAGGCTTGGAAGAAATACCTCAAACTCTGCAAGATGGGCGGGAAGTATCCGTTCTGCACTTTGGTGCGGAAAGACGGTCTCAAGGTACCCTTCGACGAAGGCGTGCTCAAGAAGACGATCCGCCCGCTCGTGAAAGTCCTTAAAGGCTACGATCAAAAAAGCTTCTAAAGGATAGTGTGAAAACTAGGCTCTCCTTTGTGGGGGGCCTTTTTAAATGCAAAAAAGCATCCCTTATTATGACTTTGCGGATACCCTAGACCCGAAGCCTTTCCTAAAGGATGCTTTCTTTTTTGCCTCAGCGCGGATATTCGATTGTGTTTTTCAATTTTTGGGGCTTGGGCATCAACAAAAAAGGAGCCGGTTTCCCGGCCCCTTGGTTTTCAAAACCTTATTTGGCCTTCTTGACGGAGGCGTTATAAATCGCATCCACGGACAGCTGAAGCCTGGCATCGAATTCCTTTTCGCTCATCTGAGCGGTGAGGCCTTCGCTTAAGGCGCGGCTGAAGGAAGCGATCATGTCTTTGTTCTTCGCGAGAAGCTTATCGGCCTCCGCTTGGGAGTAGCCGCCCGAGAGAGCGACGACGCGGACGACAGCGGGGATCTTCGCCAAATCGACGTAGAAACCCGGAATGGTCGGAATCGAGACCTTGAACATGATCTTCTCTTCCGGCTTGAAGACGGTCGCGGCGGTGGCCAGTTCTTTCTTTAAAAGGGCTTCCGCTTCTTTCTTATCGGCGATGTTGATGTCCACTTCCGGCTCGATGATCGGGACAAGGCCATGCTTGACCATGACTTTAGCCCACTCAAACTGCTGGGCGACCACCTCGTGGATGCCCTTGGCATTGGCGGCTAAGATCACGGATCTTTCCTTGGTTCCGAAAACGTGGAATTTCACGGCTTCCTCACAAAGGGCATCAAGCCCCGGGAAATCCTTCATCTTGCGAACGCCATCGACTTCGTCTGCCAAGCCTTGATCGACTTTGAGGAAGGGGACGACGCCTTTCTTCTCCCAAAGGAAATCCGCGGTCGGAATGCCATCGATCTGGCGTTCCATCGTCATTTTGAAAAGGATGGCGCCAAGAATCTTTTTGCCGTCAAACGCCGGAGCGGTGATGATGCGAGTTCTCATCGCGTGGACGAGGTCGAACATCTCCTCCTCGGTTTTATAGGCGCTTTCCTGGATTCCATATAGGGCGAGGGCCTTCGGGGTCGAGCCTCCGGACTGGTCCAGCGCGGCGATGAAACCTTTTCCCGAATGCATCTTCTCAAGCTGTTTAGCGTTCATAGGTATTTCTCAATAACCTTCCTTCCGAGAATATTTTACCTGTTTTGCCTTATAAGAGAAGTTCAATCATTCCGATAAAGCGATAATATGTTCCTAGGAGGCAATTATGAAAGTCATTTTAGTCAATGGATCCCCCATCAAAAACGGATGCTGCGATCGGGCGATCGAGGAAATCGTGTCGACTTTGAAAGTCGAAGGCATTGATTCTTCGGTCTATTGGTTAGGCGACAAACCGATTGCTGACTGCAAAGCCTGCGGGTATTGCGAGGTTAAAGGAGAGTGCGTGATCAAAGACGGGGTTCAGGATTTCTTGGCCTTGGCCCAGGAGGCGGATGGTTTTATCTTTGCCTCTCCGGTTTATTACGCGGGAGTCGACGGAAGCCTGAAGAGTTTTTTGGATCGAGTTTTCTATTCGGGCGGTCGTTTCTTAAAAGGAAAGCCGGGAGCGGCCGTCATCTCTTCGCGCCGAGCGGGTTCCACGTCCGCGTTCGATGACATCAACAAATTCTTCGCGATCAACGAGATGCCGATTGTCACCTCCTGCTATTGGAATGAGGTCCATGGCTTGACGCGAGCCGACGTTGAAAAGGACGAAGAGGGGCTCTATACGATGCGCGTGCTCGCCCATAACTTCGCCTTTCTTTTGAAGGCTCTTGAACTGGCCAAAGAAAAGGGCCTTACGAAAACGAATGAGGGGAAAAAGCCGATGACGAATTTTATCCGCTAATTACTTTCCGTATTTTTCGGTGAGGTAATCGATAAAGGGCTGACTTGTCAGTTCTTGGCCGGTTACTTTTTTGATCCAATCGGCCGGGTCCATCCAATCGTAGCGGTAATCGTTGTTCTTGAGCCAGTCCAAAATCTTGCTTAGCTCTCCTTTGGCGATCAAAGACTTCGCGTGGATTTCCTTCTCCATCTTCGCGAAAATCATCGCTCCGTATAAATTCCCTAATGCATAGGAAGGGAAATAACCGATTTCGTTATCGGTCCAATGGATGTCTTGCATGCAGCCGACTCCGTCATTGGGGACATTAACGCCAAGATATTGATGGTACTTCTTGTTCCAAATGTCGGGGACGTCCTCGCATTCGATGACCCCATTGATGAGATCGCGTTCGATTTCGTAGCGGATGATGATGTGAAGAGAATAGGTGAGCTCGTCGCTGTCGCAGCGGATGAGGCCAGGCTCGATCCAGTTAACGAGATGATAGAAATGCTCGTCGCTCACATCGCCAAGGCGAGAATCCAAAGATTCGGAAGCGATCTTTTTGAAGATCGGGGCGAATTCATGGCTCCGGGCGATAATGTTCTCATAGAGACGGGAATGCGTTTCGCAGATGGCGGCGGTGGCGACGCTTTCGACGTAGTTGTCGTACATCTCCTGAGGCTTATTTTGGAATTCCAAAGCATGTCCGCCTTCGTGAATCACCGAGAAGGCCGAAGACCGCCAATCTTCCACGACGTACTTTGTCGTGATGCGGGCGTCGTACTGGTGGATATCGGTTGAGAATGGGTGAAGGGATTCTCTAAGGCATCCTCCGTCCACGTCGTAATGGATTTCTTTGAGAAGAGCCAGCGCGAATTTCCTTTGCGTGTCAATGCCATAGGGCTGAAGCGTCACTTTTTTGTAGGAGCGTTGCTTCTCTTTGGCGATGGGCAAAAGCTTCAAAAGCGTTTCTTTGAGCGGATTGAACACGGAATCGAGGTATTCGGAAGTTTCGCCCGGTTCGTACATATCAAGAGCGGCATCATAAGGGGTCTTCATTTTTTTCGTCATCATGTCGTTGTCGATGACGCGCGCCCATTTGATGCACTCCTTCCAATACGGAAGCCAGTTTTTGAAATCACCGACGGGTTTGTAGCGACGCCACATCTCGTTGCTTTGGGTGAAAGCTTTTTTGGCCTTCACATAGTCCTCGATGGGCATTTTCTTCAAAAGGCGGATGTTATAAGAGAGGGATTCCGCCAAGCGCTTTTCCATCGGCGTGCATTTCGGATCTTTGGCCAGCTTTTCAACGGCTGTCGCAAATTTCGGATCGGCATAGATTTTGGCTCTTTCTTCATCGAGAAGGTTAACAAGGCCGCCTTCATCGGAAAGGCTCTTTAACGGGCAAGCGGTTGTGAGATCGTAATAAAGGACGTTTTCTTCGTAAGATAGACGTCGGTTTTCGACGAGAAACGGTTCCAAGGCCGTAAATGATTTCGAATGTTCCATGGCTTTTTCTCTTTTCCCTATCATCTTCTCACATATAAGCCTTAGGTAAAGGGACAATCGGAATAAAACGGACCTTGAGAAGGGTTATTTTCGAAATTTGAATAAGCCAGTCCTCTTTTCCTGGCCAGGTTAATTTAATAAAATGAAAACTATTCTTTCGACACTTTGATTTCTTCGGAAAGGCTTTCTTTTTTCGCTTTGAGCCAAAGAAGGATTTCGGCCGCGGGGATCGCCACAAATTCAAAGAACAAAAAAGGAACCGCCCCCAAAGAAAATGACAAAAGATTGGTTTCAGCTGGCAATCCGAGAGACGTGGCCAAGGCGTGGTTAAGCGGAACGCAAGAAAAGTTGTATGCCAATCCTAAAGATATAAGTAAAGAGATCAGGATTAGTAAACCCAGCAAACAAGCGATAATCCAAAACGAAGCGGAATCTTTATGGCCAATCGCAGCTAAGAGGGTTTTCTCGTTTATAAATGAGGAATTCAACCCGGCGATATAAAAACATTCGGCCATGATCGCGAGGACGGCAGAGAAAATAAGAAGAACAAACCCAATCGGCCGAATGACTTGGGTGTTTTTCAAACCATTAACCTCTTTTTCGGCGATAGTTCCATAAAAATCGCAAGGGTAATCAAGTATTTTATTCATGGCTTCCGAATCGGTGGAAACAATCCAAGATGACGCTCCATTCGTAGAGTAAAAGCCAGCGCTGACAATATTTTCGCGAACGGTTTCCTTTTTCGCCTCCGCTAATTCAATTGAGATCGTATTTCTTGCCACAGAATCAGGGATCGCCTCAATTCCTTCGATTCTATATTTTTGAAAAAGAAGCGCTGGGTTGAAACAGCCTTGGCTGGCGGAATCGATGAAAGTGAACGTTCTGCCCTTGATTTGCCTTTCAAACGTCTGTTCAACTTGGGGAGTGAGCGAGGTTTCTGCGATGGCAATAAAAGCGCCATCATCCGAGAGGCCGCTTTCTCCCGACAAGGAAAAATGTTCTCTTTCATCGATAAAATAGCCTGCGGACAACGTCAACCCTGACGATTCGAAAAGAGAAACCACAGGCTTTAAGCTGTTTGCAGAAAGAGAAACGTTGTCTATTGCTTCATATTCTTGGACAAGTTGTTTGCTCACAACGCAAGGATAATAAGAAAGAGCGGCCTCCTTAGCTTTCGCTATATCTCCAAGCCGTTTAGTCAGTTTTGAGAGAATGGCGTCATAGTCAAGATTAATGGTTTGTGATATCAAAGATATTTCTCCGTTCGGAGCCTTCAGTTTCAAAACATCGCCATTAGTAATAGAAAGACTACTAGCCAAAAACGAAGGGATGAAAATCTGGTGACTTTGCGGCTGTAACGTCATGCCATAAATAGATAAGTTTTCTTTATCGCAAAAAGCTAGGCTAATACTTGTTTTTTCGCTATCTGATCCTTTGAATAAAGGGACATCCCATAGTCTCAAAAAACCATCCTCTTCGGTTTGCGAAGTCACTCCGACGATCGGCAGTCCCGAATCGATCGTTTCGTTTTTGATTGTCATTTCAGGGTCGAACGCAGAGAAAGAAAGAGAGGCAAGCGAGGCATAAGACAATAAGCAAGCGAGAATAACGAAGAAAAAGCTTTTTCCAAGGTTTTTAATGAATAACTGCCAAACGAAGCGGAGGGTTTCAAGGATAGAGATTTTTTTCGGTTTTTTAGGGGAAAAATCAGGACTGTTATCAGAAGCAAGCGGGGAAGACTGTGTAACCAATCGCTGGTTGTCAAACGTCAAAAGCGTAAACTTTGGAAACTCAAGGCGAGAAAAATCGTGAGAAACAGCCACAATAATGCGTTTATGGGACTCTTCCTTAAGGATATTGAAGACAACCGCGGCGTTTTTTTGGTCAAGATTTCCCGTCGGTTCATCAAGAAGAACGACTGGCTTTTCTTCTAAAAGGAAGCGGCAAATCGCGACTCGAGCCGCTTCCCCCTTGGATAGATCATTAACCTTTTTTGAAAGCAAACGATCAACCCCCAAACGGGTTGCCAACGAATTGATCTTTGTAGTGTCTGAACATACTAAACGAAGATTGTCCATTCCTGTCAAATAGAGAAATAAGTTATTGTCTTGAAAGAGAAAGGAGACATAATTGGACCGAAGGTTTTCTTTTTCGGCTTTGGTGATCCGCGAGGTGTCATGACCAAAAAACATAACTTTTCCTGCGGTAGGGCAATCAAGCAAGCCGATAAGGCTGAGCAGTGTGCTTTTTCCACAGCCGGATTTTCCTTTAATGACGTAAACAGTTCCTGGAAGAAACCGGAAAGTAACATTCTCAAAAACCACCCGCGTTCCCGCAGCCTCATCAAATTTTTTTCCGACATCGTTTAAGAAGATGCTGTTATCACTGATCATTTTTTATTTTCTCGAGCAATTTCCCTTTTCTATTGGGAAAAAGAAGCGGAACGAACGACAACGCAAAGATTATGGCAAAAAAAGCAAAAACAACAAGGAAGGACCATCCGAACTGGAAATAAAGAACCCCTGGAAAGCCTAGTGCCGATGCTTCACAAGACCCAATAATCGACAATAGCGGATAACCCAAGGCAAAAGAAAGGATGAGAGGCGGAAGAAGAAGAACCATTGACGAAGAAAAATAAGAATACATAAATCTCTTGCCGTTTACACCCCAAAGACGCATGACTGCGAAGTCGGACTTCAATTTGTCGGAAACGTTTGCAAGATAAAGGATTACCACCAAAGTTCCAGCGATAAAAAGAAGAAGCCCGACTATTGAAAGAAACCTAGCCATTAAACCCGAATTGCTTATAAGAGTGGAAAAAGAGGAAATCTTGCTACTCATCGGAACAATAACTTTGCTTGAGATAAGGCCGCAATTATCCGCTAAATAACCCTTGGAATAGCAAGTGTTGCTTCCCGCTGGGAAACCTGGGAGACAATAATCCGCAGATATTTTTTCAAATACTTTATCGTAAAGGGCGTCGCTGATAATCAAAGAGTCCTCACTGCTAAAACGTGTGCCGTCTTCAGACGGCATCAAATAACCATAGGTTCCAACAATCTTGAATTTTCCTTCGGAAAGCCCAGAGGGAAATTCTTGGAGAAATTTCAAGGGGTAACCATCAGGATATTTGGCGAAGAAACCGTTGGTGGCACTATTGTGATTGGAGCCGAGCAAAGAATAGGCTTGGTAGTTGCAAACAGCGATTTCATTTTCGTTCTTAGGAAGTGATCCGAATAAGAAGAAACCCCCT
Organism: uncultured Bacilli bacterium; assembly: GCA_963722445.1. Classification (GTDB taxonomy): domain Bacteria; phylum Bacillota_I; class Bacilli_A; order RFN20; family CAG-826; genus UBA4951. The sequence goes on from CAVRMZ010000014.1 coordinate 21,797, forward strand.
TCTTTTACGGGGACTGAGCCATCGCCATTATAAAAATAATCACTCAAAAGAGAGGCTTTAGTAACCTTACTTTCGAAAAGAACATTACCTCTGTATTTTAAGGATGCAGCAATCCCGTTGGAATCGATAAAATCGTTGTACTCTTGAACCTCGTCAATCAAGGACTGCTCAATATCAGGATCCGTGATACCAGACGCTTTCAGGTGAGTAAGATAGGAATCTTGAGAAACAAACGCAGGATAGGAATCTGCAAAAGGCAATTGGCTTTCGTTTTCGTTTTTGGCCTCGAAGACTTCGGAGAGAACGAATTTTTCAGTGCAAAAAACCGAAGAGTCAAAAAACGAAAGAGGGAGGATATCACCGATTTTATACTCCATCCCTTGAAGCTCACAAAAGCAGTCCTTTTGCTCGGTGGTTAACGCAATCGGGATAAAATGCTCTTTCGCTGAATTATTGTGCCCAACCATGGCTTCTTTGTTTGAATCTGGGGTTTCTTTAAGAGCCACGTATGGCTCCGCTTCCTCGTAGATTCCAACCGGGATGCTATAGCCGCCCGAAAAAGATAATGAGAAAACATTAAAGCCATAAGCATCAGTCTGATTTAGTTCTCGAAAATGCTTATGAGGAGAAACTTCTCTCGTCATTCTTGAATCAGAGCACAAATAAGCGTCTCCGTTTAGGCTATCAATTCCTGAAGCGAACGTTTCTTTTTCTTTCGGGAATAAGTTGGCCATTCCGATAAAACCGAAAATAAAGCTAACCGTCAGCAAGACGCCAGACAAAATAGCCGGAATTTTCTTTTGAAAGGCTTTTCTAAATCCTAAGCGTGCTAAAGGAGCATTTGTGATTTTGATGGGCACTCTTCTGGGGAATTTTTCCTCATCTTTCTGAAAACTGATTTCTCTGTCAGCAGTCAGGACGCCATTTTCCATTTGGAAAACGTGATCGGCATACTTGTGGGCAAGCGTTGCGTCATGAGTAACCAAAATGGTAATATTCCCAATTGAATTGCGCTTTATCATTTCGAACGCTTTATTTGCGCTTTCAGCGTCAAGGTTGGCTGTTGGTTCATCAAAAAGCGAGAGTTCGGAATGCTGAAGAATCAACCTTGCAATTGAAAGTCTGGCCCTTTCGCCTTTAGATAATTTGGAAACGCGAGATTCTTTAACGCCCTGAAGGCCCATTTCTGATAAGGCTCGGTCTATTTCAGCTTTGTCATCATGGACCAACCTCAGGTTGTCAAAAACGGATAATGAAGGGATTTCATTTCTTTCCACCGTCATATAGGAGACAATTTGCCCATAAAAAGAGTTGGAGTTTGAATCCATCGGGATTCCGTCAAATAGAATTTTTCCGCTATCGGGCTTGATTAAGCCAGAAATCAAATTCAGGAGTGTTGTTTTGCCGCTTCCGGAAGGCCCGACGATTGCATTCAGTCCTTCCGGGAAGCGACCATTCAAATAATGGATTGAGAAGTCGAGTTTCCCGGCGTGTTCAAAAGTTAGAGAAATATCGGAAAGCACAACTTCTTTCATGGTAATCAAGCTCCTAAGTAATAAAAGTTTTCAGAATCACCACTTTTTTGATACACATATTCTTTGGCCATTGTGTTCTCATTTGAAACAACAACCTGCCGAATGGAATCAGAGGTATTTACGGTCGGGTAATCACCCCACCACCACCTAGTATACTCCCGTGATTTTACAGTTATGACATAGTAAGTTCCGACAAGTCCAATGCTCATGGCATAACCGACGGGACAATAACTTGCGCTTGAAGCGACAAGGCTCATTCCAGAGTTAAAATTAGTTGAATAAGTTGTTGTCCAAGTTGAAGAATTATCATATGTGTAATGCATCTCCCCTTTTGCGTTCATAGAGCCAGAGGCGGTAGCACCATTATAAGTAGCCTTTCCTTCTATGGCACCAGCAATCTTTAGGTCAAGCGATCCTCCAAAAAGACGGTTTCGACTTTTGTATAAGTATATGAATAGGAAGTGTTGGTTCCTACATAAGCGTCACCATTTTGAAGTACCTCTTTTGAGTAATAATCAAAGAGGTTAGAATAAACCCCGTTGACTTCAACGATACTTTGGGCATTCATTCTAAAGAAGTGGCCACATACTCCTGCGGACCAGCCTTCAGAATCAAAATCGGATCCAACTGAAAGGCTCCTATAGGATTGAAGCGATGTTTTGGTCGACAAACTAAGCTGACTTGCAGTTGTTTCGTGGGTAGCGGAGCTTCCACCTCCATCACCTTGTTCGAAAGAAATAACTGCACCATTGTTTTGAATAGATGTTCTTTTAATATTGCTCGGTTCGGCAGCTTTTTTGGCGTTAAAAGCCACTTGTCCTTCAAACGAAGGAATGATGGAGGATGCGATTGCGGCCGCAATCAGAAGAAATAATTGTTTTTTCATTTTTTTCTCTTTTCTTTGCATTAGTTTCAGAATTTATAGTTCTTTTTTACGATCGCTTTCACCCCCTGTTTTTATATGATTTTGAAATGTCTTTCAATTATTTTATAAAAATCCGTTTTGAATTTCTTTTGAAGCTGAACTTTCTAGAAAAAATCTCAGTGGCGAATAAACGTTCAAAAAAAGTTAGTTAACAAAAACGCTTTTTTTACCAAAGCAACCGCCAGTAAAGGCAGCAAAACAATAATCATAAATCCATCCCCTCTCTATTTCCGGATATGTTATCACTTTTTAGGTTAATAAACTATTAAAGTCAGGTTAGATAGAGTTTGTTATGTGAAAAGTAATAGAAACAGATTCAACTGGTCAGTTTCTTTTAAATTTTGTTTGTCACGTTGTCTTGGAAGGAAAGTACCCTTCCTCATCGTTTGGTTTTCGAAGAATTCTAAGAGGCATATCCACCGCATTCTAGCGTACGAGGTCATCTACTTTTGCAATTTTTCTGTGTTTGGTGGATTTTTACTTAGCCAGATTGTATGAATCGTGAGAATCTGCAATGACTCTCACTTTTATTAGTGATATAAGGCGAAGGAAACGTATTCTATTTGGTTTCTTTCAACGATATTGCCTTTGCCTTAAAAAACGACAAGAATATTCCATGCGAAAAATTTTAATTAAAATGATGGGAAATATGGGCTTATCAGTTCGCTTTTTGGTTTTTCCAAAGGGCTAATGAACCACCAGTTCCTCAGCTCAAATTTCTGATGATTTTTTTCTTGAAGAACGAAAACGCGGAGGGAATTGGATAGGTTGAAATGATGTCTTTTTTGTCGACCCATAAAAAGTTAGAGGCTACAGGAAACTTCACAAGGTCTACCTGGAATCCTTGCATTTCCCATATCAAATGGGAAAAAGTATGTTTGGTATAGCCCAAAGGCTTTAACGATTTGAGGACGAAGCCTTGCTGCTGCAAACGCTTGCAAACCTCTTCCGAAGATATCTTTCCTGGCGCATAAGGGAATTCGTAAAGCGAAGCGAGAAGGCCTTTTGACTTTCTTTGGCGGATCGCAATTTTCCCTTGATAGATCAAAACAAAAACGGTTAAACTCTCATTTCTTTTTTCTTTGATCTTTTTTGAGGGAGGATAGTCCATCATCGTGCCCTCTTTTTGGGCTTGGCAAAACCTTTTTAGAGGGCAATGGCCGCAAAGGGGAAGCCCTCGTGGCAAACAGATAAGCTCCCCTAGATCCATAAGGGCCTGGTTGAATAAAGAAGGATCAGCCGATTTTATTTTTTGAAGAAAATAGTTTTCGCAGAGCGATTTCATCTTCTCCAAATGGCTTTCTTTTATCTTTTCAAGCCGGGAATAGACGCGAATGAGATTTCCATCCACGGCGATTTCTTTTTGATGAAAGGCGATGGAAAGAATGGCTTTGGAGGTATAAGCGCCCACGCCTGGAAGACTGAGCAAGTCTTTCTTGGTTGAAGGGATTTCTCCGCCGAAATCCTTGACGATGATTTTCGCCGATTTCAGAAGATTCCGACCGCGAGAATAATACCCAAGGCCTTCCCAAAGTTTCAAGACTTCTTTCTCATCGGTTTCAGAAAGATCTTTTAGGGTAGGAAACTTGGTTAAAAAACGAAGGTAATAAGCCGTGACGGTGTCCACCTGGGTTTGCTGAAGCATGATCTCGCTAAGGTAAACATGATAAGGAGTTGGATCTTCACGCCATGGCATATGTCGGCGGTTCATGTGATACCAATTCAACAAGGATTGTTCCAGTTGCATTAAAATATTATAGAACAACTCAACGTATTTCTATGGATCGATGCTTTTGATTATTTCTATCATGAAAAACCATATCACTGACTGGGCTTTTTAGCCCTTGATTTCTTTCGATGAATTGAAGAAATAAATTTGGTGCTTTTTAATAAGAGTTTTTTGAAAACGCTGGGGTAAGAACAATTTTTCGGCGAGTCACGAAATGGAGATTGTTTTCTTCAATAAAAGGTCTTTAAATGAAAAAATTAAATTCCTTTTACTGGGCTGCTTCCTGTGCTGGGTTAAGACCCCCGGCAAATGTGTGCAGCAGGATGACATGGCCGCGGTCCTGGAAAGGTTTGTGCAGGCCGACCTGCTGGTCTTCGGAACTCCGCTCTACCACTATACCATGTCCGGTCTGCTGAAGAACTTCATTGACCGCACCCTGCCTTCCTGCGAACCATGGCTGGTGGCAGATCCCCTCCATCCGGGCAAGAGCGGCCACCCGGACCGCTACCCCCGGGAACGGGCCATGCTGCTGGTCTCCCCCTGCGGCTTTCCGGAATTCGGCCATTTCGAGCCGCTGGTGCACTATTTTCAGTTTTCCGCCCAAAAGCTGGGCTGGCGTTACCTGGGGGAAATCCTGCGGCCCGCGGGTGATAGCTTGAGCGAAGAAAAATATCAGGAGACGTTCGCCTGGTATTACAATCTGGTGCGCCAGGCCGGGGAGCAGCTCATCCGCCAGGGACAGATGACGCCGGAGGTGCAGGCGGGATTGCGACAAGACCTTTTTCCAGGCGGGCCGGAGGTCTTCCGGGACGAAGCCAACCGTTACTGGAGCGAAACCATGGCCAAGTTCGGCCTGACCGGCAAGCCGCCGGGCCAGGGCGGATAACCGGCCGCTTTGGGAGTGGGAGTCGTTGGTCTCCCGCCCTTTCCTCAAATGACTTAAACCATAAGCACATTTTGGATTCATTAACATGAAACAGCTAATCAGCATCCTGCTGGGCTTCCTGCCCTGGATCGTTTTTGGCGTGGTGGCCGGGCCGTCCCTGTGGCGGTTGAACGCCGCCATCATCGTCGCCCTGGCCCTGGTGCCGCTCATGGGCTACAAACAGTTGGCCAAAGGGTTCATTCTGACCTGGGGCTCGCTGCTCTTTTTCGGCGCCAATCTGGTCATGGTGGTGCTTTTGAGAAACCTGTGGGTGATCAATAACCTGGATATCCTGTCCCAAGGGACCCTGGCGGCCATTGCCTGGTTCTCCATCTTCCTGGGCAAACCTTTTGTCCTGGATTATGCCCGGGAGACAGTGCCCCCGGAGCGGCAGGCATCCCCGGATCTTTTACCCAACCTGCCGGAACCTCGCGGTGATCTGGGGGGTGGTATTTCTCATAACCACGGGCATGAGCGCGGCGAAAAGCTATGGCCTGTGGGCAGGCGGACTGGGCTATCAGGCGGTGTCCTTGGGCCTGATCGGATTAGGCCTGGGGCTCAATCATTGGTATCCTCAATATGTACGCAGCAGGGCAAAGCCAGGGGTTAACCCGGAACAGCCGGGATGATTTCGGTGAGTTAATTCAACCTAAGGCCATTATGGCTGTTTGGGCCCCAAAAGTGCAGCAGCCCGTTTCCTGATCGCTTTTATTATTTGGGGCATGGTGTTACAAGTAGCCTCCTTGACGAGAAATTTAGGAATAGCGCCTCCCGGATCGGTACAAAGGCTGTAAGTGGCCTTGGTTTTAGCAGGACCAAAAGGCTCCAGAATCCATTCGCCGGAATTTTCCTTCAGGTTACCGATTACCAGCGACCATGAGCTACGATAGTAATGCTGGGCCCCTTTGGTCTCATCCTTTTTCCCTTTGAGGATGTACCATCTGTTGCTGCAAGGCCACGGAAAATCAAGATTGCTATAGGAATACACCGTATATAAACCCCCGGGAACGCGATAGCTGGCTGGGTCTGCTGGAACAGGGCCAAGTAATTTCTCAACCTCTTTAGAGCGGGTCGGTCTTTTTTGCAAAATCAAGGGGATCTTCTCTGGTGCTACAGCCATGCTACTAAGAGTCCGTGGCATGATATTCTTAAAATTATTAACATCATTGATCACCTTCCAGACGATTTCCGGGGGAGCATCAATAACCCCCATCATCTTGGCGCACTGGAGGGATTTTCCAGGAACCTCTTGAGCAGAGACAATGATCTCACCTGCTGCCAATTTTCGGTTAACCTCATCTTCACCCCTGGCGTAAGAGGTGAACCATAGGGAGGTAATCATCCCGGCGCCCAAGAGCACCATCCAGGCGCGCCGTCTCGTTAAAGATATGGTCAGTAATCCCATAAGTCTCCTCCGGGGTCAGGCAAAATTCTCAGTCCCACTGAGCCGATTTCTCAACCCTCTGGCCCAAAATCGTCCTCTATCTCGTGGATTTAACGCCGATCTATTCAACCACCCTCAAATTTAGTGGGTCAAGACAATCCGATATCCCTGCAGGCTATCGTGGGTCAGTGATGGTGCCCGTGCCCCCCGTCACCGCCTCTGTGATGGCCGCCTCCGCCATCGAAGTGCCCATGGAATCTAGGGACACGAGAGGGATAATAGTAGTAACCCTGTGGATAAGAATAATAGGGATAGTAATAATAAGGGTAGGTATAATAATCGTCGGAATCGTATTCTCCGTAATAGCCTCCGGAATAAGGGACGCAGGAGCCCAGGATGATGATAACTAGACAAGAGAAAAGCCAATAAAAGGGTCTCATTTTGTTTACCTCACGGATGACCTCTGCCTGCTCCGGGCTGGTTTGAAGCAGCCCCATACACTCCACCTTGCCCTTACCTTGGTTGGCTTTGGGGCAGCCACGCCTGGCCTATCCCCAGGCGCGGACCGGCGTAAACGCGGCTAACTTTAAATTAAAGCTTGCCTGGTTATTTTCAAGGGGCAAAAAAGAGTGCAAAGCCGGCCTCTTTCCCCTTTTCGTGGACTGGTGGGCCTGTTATTCGCTGGCAGTGAGTGCCATTGGGCTTCATAGCCTGAGGTTCGGTAGTTCGAGGGAATTTTTTATGGCGAACCTCGTTTTTTTTGGCTGCAGGGTTTAAGAGATTAACCGCGTGTCTTAAATTATAGCGTAAACGGGGTTAAAGCCTGAGCAGGACTGATAAATTTTTTGGCAAAGGAGCCAGAGGAAAAACATGAAAAATCAAACAGCATCATGGTTAAAGGGGTTCATGCTGCTTTTGGTCGTAATTCTCATGACGCCTGCCCTGGGGCATCCGGCGGAAAAGAGAGGCAGGCTATTTGGCGATGCAAAGGGGAGAGTTGGTAAAAGAACTGAACCTGAGTCCCGATAAGGCCAAAGAATTCCTGGCAGTGGGCGAAAAATACCATCAAGTCCGGGAGGAAGTCATCGGCAAGATTAAAAAAGGCGAAGATGACCTAAAAACAGCCTTGGCCGCACCTCAGCCTGATGAAGGCAAGATCAACCAGATAGTGAGCGCCCTCATCGCCGACCATGACCAGCTCTTTGAGACCTTTAAGGCCCAGCGCCATGAAGAGATGGCGCTTTTGACCCCCTTGCAGCGAGGGAAGTTTCTGATGGCGTTAAAAAAGTGGCATGACGAGGTGGCACAAAAAGAAAAGAAATAACTCCAAAAGTGACCTGCACAGGACCGGAAAAATCCCCAAAAAGCTTCATTGCCGCGGCCGGATTCGTCCTCCTCGGGGGTTCTAAAGATAGAATGGGGAATCCGGCCGCACGAGGTGATCGTGCCTCGGTGCGGATTTCCTTTTTGCCATGCCTCTTTTCTTGAGATGGGTCGGGTCCTGGATCTTCTTGCCCACGATCGAACCCGAGGCCGCTGGTTCCGGCCTCCAGCTAATGCCTGGACTATTGTCCCAAAGGGGGTAACTAGTTTGGAATTAAAAAAGTTTGACGAAACCGACTATCAACCGCTACCCCTATGTCGAGGATCTTGGTGGTGAAATAGTTCCGATGCTTGCCCGGGTGAAGCTGGGAACGCCAGACCATGAAGGTTTGTTGGCCATGGTAGTAGTTGACGGCAACGGCATCCAAGTTATGATTTACAATGAGGTCGGCGAACAGGGAATGGTTTTTTGCCGGGAACTTTCCCCCTTCCCTTTGGCCGTTTTCGTGGCGGAACATATGCAAGAACCACTTGACCCGGAAGTCTTGACCAGATTCGGTTTTGAAAGATTCAAGTGAAGGCCGGTTAGAGGCCGCCGGTGTTGGCTGCCGCTGCCGTTTAGTTAATCTGCCAACTTACTGACCACCTTGAGATGATGAAACGCTATTTGACCTGGAGATAAATTAACAGGGCCACAGTGAAAAGCTCACCCGATCTTTCTTGGGCGTCCTGAGCGGACTGTCAAAGGGGGAGGATAATGGCGTAGCCCTGGCTCGGGGCGAGGGGTGCCAGCGATGACCGGAATCTGGAAAATTGCCTTCAAACTGCTGGTAAATGACCGGGGCAAGTTTGCCGCGCTGCTAGTGGGAATCACCTTCGCCGTATTCCTCATGGTCCAGCTGACTTCGGTCTTTGCCGGCATCCTCTCCAAGGCCTCGGCTACCATCATCAACATCGGCGCCAGCGTTTGGGTCATGGACCCGGCCGTCAACAATCCGCTCACCAGTATCCAGTTGCCCGATTACATCTTGGACTCGGTGCGCAGCATCAACGGGGTCAAATACGCGGTGCCGTTATATTCGGGAACCGCCCTGGTCAAACTGCATGACGGCATCTACCAGCCGGCGACCGTCCTCGGACTGGACGACGCCAGCCTGGTGGGCCGACCGGAGTTGATCGAAGGAAAGATCGACGATATTTTTGCCGATAATGGCTTTATTGTCATTAAAGACGAGGAATTCCCCAAATTAGAAAATCCCACCCTCGGCACGACCTTTGAAATCAATGACCACCGGGGGGTCATTGTTGGTATCGCCCGGGTGACCAGCAGCGGCCTGTTCGGCATCCCCACGCTGTACACCACTTTTACCCGGGCGATTCAGTATATCCCTTCCACCCGTTTCACCATGGCCTATGTCTTAGTGGAACCCAAGAGCGGCAACGACATCCCCTACATTAAGGATCAGGTGGCCCAGTCCGGCTATTTGGCCCTGACCAATAGGGAATTTCAGCAAAGAATTGCCGATTATTACAAGTACCAAACCGGCATCGGCACCAATATCCTGATCATGACCATGATCAGTTTCCTGGTGGGTCTATCCATTTGTGGCCAGACCTTCTATACCTTCGTTTTGGAAAATCTCGATAAATTCGGCGCCCTGAAGGCCATCGGCGCCAAGGGTTACGAACTCGTCTATATGATCCTCTTCCAAACTTTGTTCACCGGCGTTACCGGGTACGGCCTGGGTGTCGGCCTCAGTTCCCTGCTGATCGCCGTGGCCAGGAGTCGGGTGCCGAACTATGCGGCCGACATAACTTATTTCAATCTCGGCCTGGCCTTCATCATGGTGCTGATAATCTCCGGGGTTTCCAGTTTCATCGCCGTGAGAAAAGTGATCAAAGTAGAACCGTTCGATATTTTCAGGGGTTAATAATGCCGGAAGTGGCAGTGCAAGCCGTCGAACTGGTGAAATGGTTCGGTGCGGAGGAAGTCAGAACCTACGCGGTGAAAGGCGTCAGCTTTGAGGCCAATTTTGGCGAAATGCTCTATATCACCGGGCCCTCGGGCAGCGGCAAGACCACCCTGTTGAGCATGATCTCGGGGATTTTGAGACCAAATGCCGGGACGGTCGTGGTGGAAGGCAAGGAAATCTGGAGGCTTAACCCCAACGAACTCGCCGATTTCAGATTGCATACCGTCGGTTTTGTATTCCAGGACTATCACCTGTTCCCGAAACTGACCACCGTGGAGAACGTGGCGATCCCGCTGATTCTCAAGAAGCAGGACTGGGATGAATCCATCAGCGCCGCCATGGAATTTCTGGAAGTGGTGGGACTCAAGGACCGGGCCACGTTACTGCCGGCCAAGTTAAGCGGCGGCGAACAGCAACGGGTGGCCTTAGCCCGAGCCATCGTCAGCCGGCCTGACCTCTTAATCTTCGATGAACCCACCGCTTCCCTGGATGGCGTTACGGGCAAAAAAATTATCGGCTTTATTAGAGAAAACTTTTTGAACGAACATCGATGCATCTTGATTGTTACCCATGACTCCAGGATCTTCGAATATGCCGACCGGAACCTCAAGATGGAAGATGGCCGGATTGTGGATATTGTCAGCGGAGGCCTAAGTGAGAAATAAAATATTATTCGTCCTGGCGATCTTGGGACTGGTGGGCGGTTTGACCAGCGCCTATTTCTACGGCATCCGAAAAAAACCGCTGCCGCCGGCCTTTAATCCGGCCCAGAACCCTTATGCCAAAGGGATTTATGCCAACGGCATCATTGAAAGCTACCAGTCGAACGGGGCCAACATTAATATCTTTCCCGAAGTCTCGGGTACCGTCACCCAGATCCTGGTAAAGGAAGGGGACAAGGTAAGTGAGGCGACGCCGCTGCTGCTGATAGACGATTCCGTGCAGAGGGCCACGGTGGAGCAGCAAAAGGCCCAGGCCGACGCGGCCCTGGCCATGCTGCGGGAACTCAAGGCCCAGCCGAGAGCGGAAGTCCTCCGGGTGTCCAAGGCCCAGGTAGAATATGCCGCCGCCCAACTTCGCACCTCCCAGGATACACTGAAAAAACTGAGAAAATCCTTTACCATGGACCCCAAATCGGTGAGCAAGGATCAACTGGACACCGCGGAAAACACGGTCAAGGCGAATCAGGCCAATCTCGGCGTGGCGCGGCGGCAGTTCGGACTGACTAAGGCCGGGGCCTGGATCTATGACATCCAAAACCAGCAGCATCTGTATGAGGCCTTATCCAAGACTTATGCCAGCGGGGCCGCCCTGCTGGCCAAATACGCCATCCGGGCCCCGGTTGACGGTGTGGTCCTGGCAATCCACGCCGCGGTGGGCGGTTTCGTGTCGCCCCAAGGGATTTATGGGACTTACACCCAGGGTTCAAATCCCGTCATCGTTATGGGCTACTCCCAACAACCTTATCTTGAGGTCAGATGTTATATTGACGAGATTCTCATTCCCAGGATGCCGCCGCCGTCTAAGATGACCGCCCAAATGTTAATCAGAGGGACAACCAAGCGCATCCCCCTGGAGTTCGAGCGCATCCAGCCCTATGTGAGCCCCAAGATCGAGCTGTCGGATCAAAGGACCGAAAGGGTGGACGTGAGAGTGCTGCCGGTCTTGTTCCGCTTCAAGCCGCCCCAAGACATGAATATCTATCCGGGGCAACTGGTGGACGTCTATGTGGAAACGCAATGAGCCGCCACAGAGACCCGAGCAGGTGGAGACGGCGGATGAAACCGGCGCTGCCTATCGCCGGTGCTAGGGTACAGGCGGCTCCTGATGTCGTTTTGCCTGAGCCTGCTGGTCTGGGGCTGTGCCGTGGGCCCCGACTTTGTCCGCCCCGAGCCCCCCGGCGGCGGCCCAATACACCCAGGGGCAGGAACCGACCAAGACGGTAGCGCCGACGGCCAGGCTCAGCAGTTTGAAAAGGCCACCAAGATCGCCGCAGATTGGTGGCATCTATTCAAATCGCCTAAACTTACCAGAGTGATCAAAGAAGCGGTGGCTCAAAACGCCAATCTCCAGTCGGCCCAGGCCCGTTTGCGCCAAAGCCAGGAACTCCTGCGGGCGGGCTACGGCGCCTTTTTCCCCCAGGTTAATGCCAGCTTCGGCGCCACCAGGCAGAAATTTTCGCCGGCCCAGTTTGGCAGTGTTCAACCCGGCAGCACCTTCAACCTCTACACCCCCATGGCTACCATTTCCTATGTCTTGGACGTGTTTGGCGGCCAGCGCCGGACGGTTGAAGGTCTGGCGGCCCAGGTGGATTATCAGAACTACACCGCCCAGGCCACCTATCTCACCCTTTTAGGCAATGTGGTCAATACCGCCGTGGCCCAGGCGGCCTACTAGGGCCCAAATCGAAGCCACGGACCAACTCATCGCCTTTCAAAAAGAGCAACTTCGCATCACCGAAACCCAGTTTAAGGCGGGAACGGTCCCATATGCGAGCGTCGTCAGTCTTCAGGCGCAGCTCGCCGCCACTGAGGCGACCAGCCCTCCCCTCAAGCAAAACCTCAGCAAGACCCAGCATCTCCTGGCGGCGCTGGTGGGACGCACCCCGGCGGAGTGGGCGCCGCCGCAGCTCGACCCTGGCGGATTTCACCCTGCCCTCCAGACTGCCGGTCACTCTGCCGTCGGAACTGGTGCACCAGCGCCCGGATATTCTGGCCGCCGAAGCCACGTTGCACAGCGCCTGCGCCAATATCGGGGTGGCGACCGCCAACCATGTTTCCGAACTTCACCCTGAGCGGAAGCCTATGGACAAAACATTACCGACATCACCCAGCTCTTCGGAGCCACCGGTAATTTCTGGAGCCTCGGCGCCGCCGTGGCCCAGCCCATATTCCGCGGCGGGACCTTGTGGCATCAGCGCAAGGCAGCTATCGAAGCCTATAATGCCTCTCTGTCCGATTACCGGCAGGTTGTCCTTAGCTCCTTTCAGCAGGTAGCCGATACGTTGCGGGCGGTGGAACACGATGCCGAAACCTTGCAGGCGCAAGCCGCGGCGCTCGCCGCCGCCGAGCAAGCCCTCCAATTGGTAAAGGCAAACTATGAGGCCGGGTTGGTCAACTATTTGCAGATTCTCACGGCCGACAACCAATACCAGCAGGCCAGGCTCGGTTATATCCAGGCCCAGGCGCTGCGTTTACAGGATACCGCGGCGTTATTCGTCGCCCTGGGTGGTGGCTGGTGGACCGCCGACACCAAAATGGTGGAGAAGTAAGGTGCATCAAACTCTGACCACGGGGACATTTTCAGTCGCTTCGGAAGTTTGGTTGAGGAAGAAAATTATTAAATTGAAGTGAATCAGAAAAGCAGAGGTGAGATATAAGTCCTGCCAGCCCGTAGGTTTCTTATGGCAGCTTGAAAGGCTTCAGGGGAGTCCTCTTTAAGCAAATATCCATCTGCGCCGTTTTCCATGGCTCTATAGAGATAATCCCTGTCCTTATGCATGGTCAGAATCAGCACCTTGACTGCTGGATATAGCCCCTTTATAAGTTTAACGGCTTCAAGTCCCGGTAATCTGGGCATAGAGATATCTGCGATAACCATATCTGGAGTTGATTCTTCCAGCAATTGTAAGAGTTCAAGGCCGTCACCGGCTTCGCCTATCACTGTAAGTTCTGGATTTTCTTGAATTATCCTCTTAACCCCTGCTCGCAGGATGACATGATCATCTGCCAGTATGATACGCCACTTAGACATAGTGCCCTGACTTAAATCTTGGGATTAAGGTTTTCAAGAGCATATTTTAG
>CAVRMZ010000015.1:0-8421 GCA_963722445.1 uncultured Bacilli bacterium
CGTATCCTTAAACGATTTCATGAAGAAATTAGATGAATTGCTTGAGAAGACGGCAAATTCAGATATTAGTCGCGATGACGTCTTAAGATCAATCGAGGAATTGGCGAAATCGGCTTATGCGAACTCTCTCAGTCTAAAAGAAAAATTCATCGGGCCAAGAAATTTTTTGGTGGCTCTGGCTGGCTTTAATTTGCCAGAAATAACGAAGCTTTTTGATCTTTTTGAGGTAGCGTCTCAGGACCTTCAGGAAGCGATAATTTTCGGCCGTTTCCGTGGCTTCACGGCCGGTTTACGACGTTTACCTGTGGTATTGGGCGGTTTTGTGCGCCAACAGCGTTTCTTGCGGCATCGAGTGATTAATCGGGCTTGGACCTCTCGTCCGACGCCGGTTTTAGATCAATTCAGCACCGATCTAACGGACATGGCCAGGGCCGAACAAGCCGGTTTTTTAGTCGGCCACGAAAAAGAATTCAATCACATGCTGAACGTTATTTCTCGACCGGGTAAGCCAAACGCTCTTTTAATCGGCGAGCCGGGCATTGGTAAATCAACCGTGGTTTCTCACCTAGCTTTTCGTATCGTCAAAGATAACGTGCCACCGGTTCTTTTTGATAAGCGTTTGGTTTCCTTGGAGATGACGGATCTTTTGGCCAACGCCACGCCTGAGGTCTTATCTGATCGTCTTCAAAAAATCGTAAGAGAAATAGTTTTAGCTGATAATATCGTTCTTGTCATTCCTAATATTCATGATCTTTTTCGAACTGCCCAAGGCAAAGGTATTAATGCTATCGATATACTTTTGCCGATCGTGAAAAGTCAGGCCATTCCCGTCATAGGGGAGAGTTATCCGCACGAATTCAAAACCTTAATTGAACCACGTTCCGATTTCTTGGATCAGTTTGAGGTCATCAATTTCGAAGAGATTAGCGAGGTTGAGAGTTTACGTTTCCTCACTTATTATAGTTTGCTCTTGGAGCGTCAGTATAATATTTTTATAACCTTTAAGGCGATTCAAAAATCTGTGGAATTGGCGCATCGTTATTTTCGTCAAAAGCCCTTGCCGGCGAGCGCAACCGATCTTTTAAAGGAAGCCTTAGCCAAGGCTAAGCAGGAAAAACTCAAAAAATTGCAGGCCGATTTGGTGATTGCGGTCGCTGAGGAGCAGAGCAGGATTCCAATTCAAACAGCCGGCGCTCTTGAAGTCGAAAAATTATTAAATCTTGAGAGTATCATTCATGAAAAATTAGTGAATCAAAATGCGGCCGTTGCGGCCGTCGCGGGAGCCCTGCGAGAATATCGCAGCGGTTTATCTCGCAAGGGTGGGCCGATCGCCGCTTTTCTTTTCGTCGGGCCGACTGGCGTCGGTAAAACCGAACTTTCGAAAATACTGGCTGAGACGCAATTTGGTTCTAAGGAAATGATGACTCGTTTTGATATGTCTGAGTATCAGGATAAGCAAAGCATTTTCCGTTTTATCGGTACGCCGGACGGTGAGAAATCCGGGGCTTTGACTGATGCGGTACTGGCCAAGCCTTATAGTTTGATTCTCTTGGACGAATTCGAGAAAGCCTATCCTGACATCTTGAACCTTTTTCTTCAGGTTTTTGACGACGGTCGTTTGACCGATAGCTTGGGTCGGACTGTGGATTTTCAAAATACGATTATTATTGCCACCTCGAACGCCCATTCTGAGTTTATTAAGGCCGAACTCGAAAGCGGGAAGACGATTGAGGACATTTCCGATGAGTTGAAGAAGAAATTGACGGACGTTTTCAAGCCGGAATTAATTAACCGTTTCTCGGACGTCATCGTCTTCCGAACCCTGAATCAAGAGGAGATCTACGATGTGGCAAAATTGCTTTTAAAAGAAGTCGGGGCAGCTCTGCGGGAAGCGCATGGCGTGGATGTTGATTTTGATGATGACGCTGTGAAGAAAATCGCAAGCTTGGGTTATAGTCCGGTTTTCGGGGCTCGGCCTCTACGACAAGTGATTTCGGAAAAGGTGCGGGGCGTTTTAGCTCAGGAAATTTTAAAGAAAACGATTAGCCGCGGTAGCAATTTGAAGATGGTTTTAGAGAACGACGAAATCAAATTTAAAATCACTAAATAATGTTCAAGAATATTAATAAAGTCATAAGAAAACTGATCGTCGTGGATTTTTTCACTAATTCCGCCTTCGGTTCTTTTGGGCCAGTTTTCGCGATTTTTATCACTCAGCAGATTAGTAACGGTTCGGCTACGGTGGTCGGTTTTGCGGTTGCTGTTTATTGGATTACGAAATCGATTTTTCAGTTGCCGATTGCTAAGTTTTTGGACAAAACTGATGGTGAGCGGGATGATTTTTGGGCGATGTTCTTGGGTTATTTTTTTGCCGGCTTCATTCCGATCCTTTATGTTTTTGTGAAAACGCCGGGCGAACTCTACGCGGTGCAGGCCATCTATGGTTTTCTGATGGCTTGGGCCGTGCCGAGTTGGTACGGGATTTTCACGCGTCACGTCGACAAATGGCGGATTAGTTTCGAGTGGAGCTTAGAAAGTGTTTTCGCGGTTGGTTTGGCCAATGCCGGCGCGGCGGCCCTCGGCGGCTATCTCGTCCAGAATTTCGGCTTCAATGCGATTTTTATCGGGGCCGGCCTCATTTCTATAAGTATTTCTCTTTTGATGCTGACTTTTAAAAATAGTATGTTTCCTCGCGACCGAGAAGCGAAAATCATACCCGAACAGCAAACCCTGCGACGTTGAATTATGGCGTTAGGTAATAAAGATATCGCTTCCGCCCTTCAGCAAATTGCCGCTTATCTGGCGATGGACGAGGTGGCTTTTAAGCCGCGGGCTTATGAGAAAGCCGCTGCGACGATTGAAGGCTTGGCCGAAGAAGTTCGGGACATTTACGCTAAAGGCGGCCGGCGGGCCATTGAAGAAATCCCCGGTGTCGGTATCTCAATTGCCGAGAAAATTGAAGAATTTATTAAAACCGGCCGGATTAAATATTACGACGAGCTTAGGAGAAAGACTCCTGTTGATCTCGAATCTTTTAAAGCCGTTGAAGGCCTCGGTCCCAAAAGCATTCTTCGCCTTTATAAAGAACTAAAAATAAGAAATCTAGCCGAACTTGAGAAGGCTGCGAAAGCCGGCAAAATCAGGAAATTGGAGGGATTCGGCGATAAATCCGAGGAAAAGATATTGGCTGGCATTGAATTCGTTAAGAAGAATCAAGGCCGTTTCGTACTAGGTTTTACGATGCCTTTAATTCGCGAAATCGAGGGCCGCTTGAAGCGCCTTCGAGAAACGGAAAAAGTGATCGTGGCCGGTTCGGTACGACGGCGCAAAGAAACCATTGGCGACGCGGACATTTTGATCGTAGCCAAACATTCAAAGCCAATCATGGATTATTTCACGGCTATGCCCGAAGTCTTTCAAATCGTTGCTAAAGGCGATACCAAATCTGCCGTTAGATTGAAATCGGGACTGAACGTGGATTTGCGCGTCGTCGCTGCCGAATCTTACGGCGCCGCCCTGAATTATTTTACCGGCTCTAAAAGCCATAATATCGCTTTGCGGGAGATCGCCATAAAAAAAGGTTATAAATTAAATGAATACGGTCTTTTTAAGGGTAAGCATCGGATTGCTGGCAAGACCGAGGAGGAAATTTATAAGGCATTAGGTTTGGATTATATTCCGCCGGAGATGCGGGAGGATTTAGGCGAGATCACGCTCGCTAAAAAAAATCTATTGCCAGATCTCGTGAATTACGGTGACTTGAAAGGCGATTTGCAGATTCAGACCAATTGGACCGATGGTAATAACTCCATCGAGGAAATGGCCAGAGCCGCGATTGTCGCCGGCCTTGAATATATTCTTATCACCGATCATACGAAGCGGCTGGCGATGACTCATGGTTTGGATGATCGGCGGATTCAAAAGCAATGGCAGGAGATTGATAAGATAAACGCCAAATTCAAAAATAAGAATTTCAAAATTCTCAAAGGCACCGAATGCGATATTTTGAAAGACGGTAGTTTGGATCTCAAGAACGAAACCTTGGCGCAATTGGATATCGTCGGCGTTTCGGTCCATTCCTATTTTAATCTGAGCCGAAAAGAACAGACTGAACGTATTAAAAGAGCAATCCAAAACAGGAACGTGGATATTTTGTTCCATCCGACTGGCCGGATTTTGAACCGCCGGGAAGCTTACGAGGTAGATATGGACGAGATTATTAATACCGCGAAGCAGACCGGGACAATCCTCGAAATCGACGCCTTTCCTGACCGCTTGGATTTAAAAGACGAATATATTCGAAAATGCGTTAAGGCCGGCGTCAAAATGAGCATTGATTCGGACGCCCACGCCGTAAGCCACATTACTTATCTTGAGTATGGTCTTGCGCAAGCTCGGCGCGGTTGGGCAAGCAAAAAAGACATTATCAATGCTTGGCCTTTAGAAAAGATGAAAAAGCTTTTAAAATCATAACAATGGCTCAAGAAACATCGGCGGGCATAATCATTTTCCGGAAGACTAAGGAAGGACCGAAATTTTTATTGCTTTATCACGGCGGTCGTTATTGGAATTTTGCTAAAGGGAAAATTGAGGCTCGGGAAGGCTCTTATGAAGCTGCTGTTCGGGAGATCAAAGAAGAAACCGGTTTGGGCAGAAATGATCTGAAATTTAACAATTCTTTCAAAGTTTACGACCGTTTTGTCTTTACGCGTGAGAAGCAAAAAGTTTTCAAAATTGTCATTTATTTCCTGGCCGAAACCCGGGAAGATAAGGTTCAGCTTTCGGACGAGCACAACGGTTATGGCTGGTTTGCTTATCGGGATGCTATGCGGATGCTGATGTATCAAAACCTAAGGAACAATCTTAAAAAAGCCTATGACCTTATTCGCCAAAGAAGTCTACCGAGTCACCAAAAAAATCCCCAAAGGGAAGGTTAGTACTTACAGTGATGTCGCGTGGGCGATCGGGGCGCCTCGTTCGGCGCGGGCCGTCGGGAACGCCCTTCATAAAAATCCGCATGCGCCCGCGGTGCCCTGCCATCGCATTATTTTATCCGACGGCCGTGTCGGCGGTTATGGTAGTGGCGTCACGAAGAAAATAAAAATCCTTCGAAGAGAAGGAGTTTTTATCGAACGAGGAAAAATCGATCTGAAGATTTACGGCTGGCGGTTTACTTAATTTTCGTAAATTCGATAATCTTTTTGAATATTTCTGGTTCTTTCATCGCGAGCTCGGCCAGGATTTTCCGGTCGATCTTTATATTTTTCTTCTTGAGGGTATTGACGAAGGCGCTGTATTTCAACCCCTCCTTTCTCAGAGCAGCGTTGATGCGAACGTTCCAGAGAGCGCGATATTCCCTTTTCTTTTCTTTGCGGCCCTTGAAAGCCCGGGACCAGGAATGAAGTAATGCTTCTTTAGCGGCCCGTTCTTTTGATTTGCGACCCCAACGAAAACCCTTCGTGTATCTGAGAAGGCTCTCTCTTTTTTTATGACTGGTTTTTCCTCTTTTGACGCGTGCCATATTTTAGAAATATCGATTGATCGTTTTTAATTTAATATCGAGTGAGCGGGCTTTGTTTTTTCTCTGCATTTGGACCGAGGTTTTATTGCCGCGGGAATGGCCTAAAGACATAGCTCGTCTCGTGACTTTGCCGGTTTTGCCGATTTTAATTCTTTTAGTAACGCTTTTCTGGGCCATAGTTATTTTGATTGGTTATTTCTTGGCGATTTGGGCGACGAGGCCGCGGCCGCCGGGGCGAGGACTCATCGTAATGAGGTGGGGAGTTTGGATCATAGCTAGAAACTGATTCATCCTTTCCATATTCCAGGCGCGATTGCCTTTTTCCCGGCCCCGCAAATACAGATGGATTTCCACTTTATGCCCCTTATTGAGGAACTCGTCGGCGAGAGCAGCTTTTATTTTAAGGTCGTTTTCCGCGGCCCGCGGCGAGAGCCTGACTTGTTTCAGCTCCTTGGCCTTTTGAGCCGTCCTCTGTTTCTTTTCTTCTTTTTCTTGGCTGTATCGGAACTTGTCGAAACTGATGATTTTTGCGACCGGTGGTTTGGCCGCCGGGGCGATTTCGATCAAATCGAGCTCGCGTTCCTTAGCTAAAGCTAAGGCGTCCTCACGCTTTAAGACGCCTAAATTCTCGCCTTTCGCGTCGATCACCCTCAATTCCGGAGCGGATATTTGATTATTGATTCGGTATTGGATGGTTAGAGTATAACAACTGGTTTTTGGGACGTCAATATTATCCTTCTTTATAAAAAAAGCGCTCCCGAGGTGGAGCTTTATGGGAGCCACGCAAGGGAGCGTGATATCTTCACTACAGGACGCTTACGCGCCAAGATGATGAGCTTGAGAGCTCATTGATTTTGTTATGGGATATTGCGAGGGGCTGATTTAATCCTAAAACTATTTCAGGATCCGTCAAAAGAGGTAATTGGGGATAACTTTAGATTTGGATCTTCGAGAATAGATAACTGCCGATAGCAACTAAAACGACAGTAATAATGCTTAAAACCATGAGATCGAAAGGCAAACCGAAATGGGTGGCGTTGGCTAAAGTGCCGCGCAAGCCATCGATGCCGTAAGTCAAAGGGTCAAGTTCGGCGATGATGTTGATGGCGCTAGGAAGGCCTTGGAGCGGGAAAAGCGAACCCGAAAGGAAGAAAAGTGGCATCACGAGGAAATTGATGATCAATTGGAAACCCTGCATATCATCCAGTAGCGAAGCAATGGCGGTTCCCAAAGCCGTGAAGAGGACCGAAATCAGGAACATGAAAACGAAAGACAGGAAGAGCATACTGAAACTATACGGTTTAAAACCAATAATTATAGAAAGGATCAAGATAACGAAACCTTGGAAAATAGCCACAGTCGCGCCGCCCAAAGTGCGGCCGATCATTATTTCAACTCTTGATACCGGCGCGACGAGCGTTTCTTTCAAAAAACCGAATTGTTTATCCCAGATGATTTCGATGCCAGTGAAGATAGCTGTGAAAAGGATGCCCATCGCGATAATGCCCGGCGCCAAGAACTCAATGTAATTACCGCCACCGGCTTTTTGGAAAATAGGGCCGAAACCGAAGCCTAAAGCGACGAGGAATAAAAGCGGCTGGCCCAAAGAGCCGACAATCCGGGCTTTGGAGCGGAAATAACGCTTAATTTGCCTTAGCCAAAGTATATAAATCGCATTCATGTATGTTTATCTTTTGCTACCGTGCCAAAGTCGGCCGTGCATCCTCATGTGGTCGGCACTGCCGACTTCTTCTTCGCGGATGCTCCGGCCAGTGAGATTAAGGAAGGCGTCTTCAAGGTTCTGGGTGTTGGTCTTTTCCTTTAGTTCTTTCGGCGTGCCGGAAGCGATTATTTTGCCATGGTCAATCACAGCTACTCGCTCTGCGACCCGATCCGCCTCCTCCATATAGTGGGTCGTGAAGAAGATCGTGATGCCTTCTGCTTTGTTCAGATTTTGGATGTATTGCCAGATATGGTTGCGAGTTTGGGGATCGAGGCCGAGCGTCGGTTCGTCCAAGAACAATATTTTCGGGTGATGCAAGAGGCCACGGGCGATCTCAAGCCGCCGTTTCATGCCGCCCGAGAAATTTTTAATGAGTTCGTTCTTACGGTCCCAAAGCTCCACGAATTTCATCATCTCTTCGATTCTTTTCCGTCGGATATCTTTAGGCACGCCATAGAGAACACCGTGGAATTCCAAATTTTCCCAAGCTGTCAGTTCGTCGTCTAAGCTTGGGTCCTGAAAAACAATGCCGAAAGATTTGCGGACGTTGTGTTGTTGATGCACCGGCTCGAAACCATTCAAGAGGATTTTTCCGCTCGTGGGGCGGAGGAGCGTCGTGAGCATTTTTATCGTTGTTGTTTTACCAGCGCCATTCGGCCCCAAGAAACCGAAAATTTCGCCGGCAGTAACGGCGAAAGAGATATTGTTAACGGCCGTGAGGCCGTGATATTGTTTGGTCAGTTTTTCTACTTCGATAATGTTCATTCGAGGACAGCCTATATATTATATACGTTTTAGAACAAAAAGAAGATCTCCAAAGGAGTTGTTAATTTATTTGTGGAAATAAAGGTTGGTTATTTAAACCATTTCGGATATGCAGGGTCAGATTTGATTTAAGGCTGATAACAAAAGCTTTTACAGGTTCGAATCCTATTTAGGAGCTGGGGGTGTTATAATGACCACAGAGTGAAAAAGGTCGCTCTTAATAAAGGACCAAAAAGAATAAAAACATGGTAATGTGTCCCAAGTGTAAAGTGGAGCACGAACACAATCGCGATAAGTGTAGTTGTCACTGTCATGATTGCCATCACGACGTACATGAAGGGGGAAAGTGCGAGAGCTGCGATTGCGTGGCAGAATAATTACGGAATCTCCACAAACACGAAACCGCCTCGTG
>CAVRMZ010000016.1:0-4506 GCA_963722445.1 uncultured Bacilli bacterium
GCGCCGCTTCCAATGCTTTTTCTTGGGCCAGGGATCGCTGAAGTTGAGGTAAATCCCCTGAAATGAGAGGGGTGAGAGCTCCTCGGCCACGGCATCGAAATCCCCATCGAGGACTCGGATGTTCGTCAAAGAAGACGCCGCCACTTTTTTGCCTAAGATCCCGCAAA
Organism: uncultured Bacilli bacterium; assembly: GCA_963722445.1. Taxonomy (GTDB): domain Bacteria; phylum Bacillota_I; class Bacilli_A; order RFN20; family CAG-826; genus UBA4951. Next base: position 168 of record CAVRMZ010000016.1, read on the forward strand.
CGGAAAGATCCCGCTCAACCGCTAAGTAATGCCGTTCGGGGTGGCGCGAAGCGAGCGCGATGACGAAATCCCCTTTCCCCGCCCCGATTTCCAAATCGAGAGCCTTCGTAAGGAAAAAAGGGTCCTCAGCCTTCACTTTCGCAATGACAAGATCCGGATGGGAGAGGAGAAAGGGCTCTGCCCATCGTTTAAACCGGGCTCTCACTTGCCTAAGCGGCCCAGCAGGTAAATGGCGCGGGCGTAAATCGCGATATCTTTATTGAAGTCGGCGAGGTAGATATACTCGTTGGGCGAATGCATGTTGCCCTCATGTCCTTTGAAGGAAGCGCCAAATGCCACGGTGTTTTTGGCTTCTTTGGCGTAAGTCCCGCCGCCAATGGCGAGGGGCTTCGCGAAGAAATCGAAGGTGCTGCGCTTATAAGCTTTCATTAACGTCGAGACCAGAAGGCTCTTCTGGTCAAAAAGGAGCGGCTTCATGTCGGCCAGTTTGGCGCAGTTCGTCTTGGTCGCGGCCTCGAAGGCGGCGATCATCTTATCGGGGGCGGCGTCTTCGCCAAAGCGGAAATCGATGCTGACTTTGAGCGCTTTGCCATCGTATTTGATCAAGCCGAAATTATAGGTGGCCTTGCCAAGCTCTTTAGAATCGTTGCCACCTCCGAAGGCTTGGCCCGAGGGATCTTTCATCGCCGCGGCCAATAAGGTCAGCGGCTCCAACTTGTAATAGGCGCCGAGGATCTCAAAAGCCACGGTGGCGGCGTTGACCCCCAATTCCGGCGTCGAGCCATGGGCGGCTTTGCCCAAAAATTTCACCAGCATGAAGGAATCGTCGAGCGTAACCTCGCAATTGACCTTCTGGTCTTTGAGGTATTGGGCGAATGCCGGATCGGGTTTCAACGTGACGAGAAGCGCGTCGCAGACGGCGTTCATGACGACGCCGCCGTCCATCGCGATGATAGGACTCAGGTTGCAGACCCGCACCGCCATATAATCGCGGATGCCCTTCTCAGCGTAGATGAGCGGGTAATCGGCGTCAGGCGTGAAGCCATAAGCGGGTTCCTCGCCATGATGCTGCTCGAAATAATAGCGGAGGCAGCTGGAGCCTCTTTCTTCGTCGCCCCCGCTCACGATCTTGACGCGGAAGCCACGGATGAGGCCATTGTCTTTCAATAGCTTAACGGCATAAAGCGCCGCGATGAGCGGCCCTTTGTCGTCGCAAGTGCCGCGGCCCCACAAGCGCTCGTCTTTAAGGGTGGCCGCGAAAGGGGGGTTATCCCATACGCCCGAAGCGGGCACGACGTCGCTATGGCCATAGATGCCGATGAGCGGCCCTTCGCTTCCGACGCTTAGCTCGGTGCAATAACCATCGCAGGAGTCCACCGCAAAACCATAATCGGTGCCTAATTTCGCAAAGTAATCGAGCGCTTTTTTGACGTTTTCGCCAAAAGGCTGGCCCGCTTTTTTCGTCGCCTCATCGTAAACCGAGGGGATCCTCACGAATTGCTCGAGCGCCACCAAGGCGTTCTTCTCGTAAGTCTGAGACAATTTCTTGAAATTCGGCATGAGTTTTTCCTTTTTTCCTTTTTTATTTGCCTGGTCTCCTCATGGCTCTCAGGAGACCTTTCCCCGCTAGCGGAGTGATGATCGCTCCGAGGGTCGCCTCGCCCGCCGCCCCGATGGCCACAACGCCTACCAAGGTGAAGGCAATCCCGTTCACGACGGAGTTTCCTGAGGCGAAATAAGCGCTCATGACACCACCGTAGAAAACGAAGAGATCCGCGAAGACGAGGCCTGTGTGGCACATCGTGAGAAGGAAGGCAATCCCTCCCACCGCCGCCAGGTTCCCATATATCTTAGGAGTTTTCTTGAGAAGTTGGAAGACAACACCGGCAAGAAGGCCAAAAAGAGCGCGGGGAAGAACGCTTACCCACGGATAAATGAAGAAGGCATTGATCCCGGTTCCCCCGAGAGTCGCCATGAGGCAGGACGTGAGGCCAAAGGCGGTGCCATACAAAAGGCCCCGCTTCCAACCGAAGAGATAAGCGCCGATGAGCACTGGGATATGCATGAGAGTGAGCGAGAACCCGGTGATAAGGGTGAGATAGCCTAGCTGGGGGACGAGACCCATGATGGCGATAATCGCGATGAACATGGCATCGATGGCAAGAAAATGGGTTCGGTCAGCCCCTTCTTTCGCCGCCATAGACGAATTGAGCGTTTTGATGAAGAAAAAAACCCAGACCGCGACCGCGGCCCACACGACGAGGGCGGTCCAGTTCATTTGCCGACCCTCTTGTAAATCTCGGCCAAGCCTTTCAAAAGGAGGCCCTCATCGTAAGTGAAACCGGGCAAAAGCTTTTTGACGTAAACGGCGTTGCCCCCCGTGAGCAAGCGCTTAAGACGGAACCCGCTTTCTTTCTCGAAAGCAGCGGCGAAGCCTTCGATTTGGTACGCCGTCCCATAGGTGATTCCGCTATTCATGCAATCGAAGGTATTCTTGCCAATGACATGTTCGGGAATCGTTAGCGAGACTTCGGGAAGGGCCGCCGCTTTGGCGACGAGGGCCGCCAGGGAAATCGAAAGCCCAGGAGCGATGGATAAACCAGCATAGGCCCCCGTTTCGTCGATGAAAAGATATTTGTTGGCGGTTCCTAGATCCGCGATGAACAAAGGCGCCCCGTAGAAAGCGACGCCCCCGATGGAATCGGAGACGAGATCGGCCCCCACTTCGAGGGGGTGGTCGACTTTTAAGCGCAAGCCGGTTTTCAGCTTCGGCCCGACGATGATGGGTTTCTTAAGGAAAACCCTTTCGATGAGCTCCGCGAAGACGACGGTCAGCGACGGCACCACCGAGGAAATGACGACCCCTTCGAAAAGCAAGGGATCGAGTTTTCGCGCGTGCAAGAAAACTTTGATCACGCTTTCGTATTCGTCGAGGCTCTTCGTCGAAATGGACGACGCTTTGTAAACGCTGACGAGACGATCCTTCTCGAAAACCCCGAAATCAATCAGGGTGTTCCCGATGTCGATGGCTAAAAGCATTTAGGTCTACCTCCGCTCTGGCCCCCATCTTATGAGGTGCCATGCGGGATAATTATAGCGCGCAAAGGAAAAAGGAGAAAAATCTTGCTTCGGCGATAAAAGTTGCCTAAAGCGATTATTCCCCTACAATAGAGCGGTATGAAAGCCTTTGGAGTCTATGGCGAGAAGACATTCTTCATTCTCTATCTTCTCGCGGCCATCCTCTCGCTCGTCTCAGGAACCATCCTTTTCTTCTTCGCTTGGATCCTTAAAATCGATTGGGTTTATTATCCGGTTTTTTTCTTTGGCGCGGCCTTCTTGTATCTCCTCTACCTCGCCTTCTATGAAGGGGTGTTCCGCTACGAGGCTTTGCGAAAAAGCCAAGGCAAGATCGTAAGAGTCCTTTTGTCGCATATCGATCCTTTGACCGGAGTCAGCTCCCTGGTTCTTCTCGGCGTTGTCAATTACGAAACCAAAGCCCCCGTCGTGGGAAAACTCGTCGGAACTTTTGGGCCCATCTTTTGCAAGAAATTCCGGGAAGGGGACGTTGTCTCCTGCTACCGCGTCAAGACCGGGGAGCTTTTGGTCATCGCCGACCAGAAAAACCCCGAACGCTATATCGACGTATAAAAAAGACCTGCGACGCAAAAATTGCTCTCATCGAACCGATCACTGAAAACCATCCCCGGCTTTGTTCCGGGGATGGTTTTTCAAATAAGCCCTAAAGGGTCTAAGTTCAGGAAACCCCCAAAGAATAATTTGCCGGCTCCGAGAAATACGAATAATTGAAAACGGGGGGAAAGAAAGCGCTGGCAAGGTAGCACCATTCCGTGGGATCGTAATCGCCCTTTGTTAAGGATGGGAACGGTTGCGAAAGAATTTTTTCCTCTTTGCTGCCGACGGTGACATCGAAAACGGCAAGGCTTGAGCAAAATAGAGGGCTATGAGATGGGTTGTAATGAACTTTAAGATTATGAAAGGAAGCTGCGGCGGCGCTTAATGGCAGTTCACAGGAAGAATAAACGTTCGTTTTTAATGATTCCGAAATCGGACCCACCGTGAAACCAGGCGCCATAGTCACGGAATTGACCTGAACGTCCGCCTGCGGATTCAGACAATAGTAAGCTTCAAAAGGGGAACCCGTCGTTGATTCTTGGCTGGAAGCGCAACAAAAGATGTCATTATCATGGATTCCCGAATATCGCGCATCGTAAGGATTCAGCTGATAGTCCGTCTTAAAAGACCAGCTTTTCCCAGAAAGAACAACGTTTATCGAAATGATGTCAATCGGCGCAAGAAACGATCCTAAATCAAGGGAAAT